>JAFTCG010000011.1 GCA_017454815.1 Clostridia bacterium | reverse complement strand
CTCTAGCTATTGTATCAATCAGCTCTCTCGAGCTCATCAATCTAAACTAAATCGTTCTTACCGTTTACTCATTCTGTCTTCTGACTTCCTGAATTTTCTGGTTAGTACTTCTTCAAAAAAATTTCAAGGTTCCTTTTCATTCGTTGTTTAATTTTCAAGGTCCGTCCTCCGCCGCTCCTCGCGACAGCTTCACTATATTATCACTTTTTATTTGACTTGTCAACACTTTTTTTCAAGTTTTTTTCGTATTTTTTTCAATCCGTACACACCGCCGAGCGTTCAGCGCAAATTGTGCTGTATTTTGTCTTTTTGTTCACCATATATAGAAGTGCCGACTGTTAAAGCCGACGCCGACATTTTCTCATCGAGTGGAAAAGTTACATTGTATAAGCAGAACTATACTGAACGCACAGCTGCATCCTCACGCGCATCAAATCATTTCGGGCTGAACTTCATGGCGGGGCAAATGCCTTGACAACCGTTGACATATACCCATGCGCTGTCACCTGAACGTCCGTATTTCCAAACACTGCTGACCCGGCAGTAGTCCACGGGAGTCCTCGTTATACAACCTGAATACCGAATTTTGTCAAATGTATTTGAAATTAACAGAAACAGTTTTAAAAAAGCCGGGCGAAACACCCGGCTTAAAAGTCAACAAGATTTTATTTTGCAGGATACTGTACCCTGTAGATCAAAAGCGCATTGACGTTCTTGATCGTGATGACGGAAAGCTTTGCGCCGTTGAGGGTTATGTAAAGATCATATCCCCATTCGCCGCTTTCGATCTGACCTGTCTTGGTGTTGATCTTGATATTCTTTGCGAAAGCGTTCTTGTAGTCGAGTTTAACGCTTCCTTCCGGATATTCCGCCGGAACGCCAAGCGCGTCAACTGCCGTTGCAACGCCGTCAAGCACTGAAACCAGGTGTCCTACGGTACCCTCCGTCGATTTGCCGTAAGCGCCGTCGATCTGTTCCTTGGCGTTCATGTTGATTATTACATAGTTGCCGCTCGCCTTGGCGTTGGCAGCCGTAAGATCGGACGCTACAAGCGACTTGTAGCCGCCTGTGATGCCGTCAAACGGAGCAGAGTTGTTCTGCAGAGCCTTGTTTATAATTCCCTTGAGAGGGCTGAGGATGCCGGGGATCTCCTGGAGATTCATGGTCTGAGAGCTCTTCTGCTTGGAGATATTCGCAGCTTTCTTGTAGTAGTCGACTATCTGCGCCGCTGTCCATTTTGAAGGATCGTTGGAGTTTGAAGCCGAGGTCGATCCGCTCTTGGTCGTTGATTTTGTGGTCTTGGGAGCGGCAGTCTGAGTTTCGCCCTCGCTGTTTGTAACGGCTTCGCCGGAATTGTCGGTGATCGCTTCGCCGGTCACATCATCTTCAAACGGTTCATCGCCGATGTCTTCGCCGCCGACATCTTCGCCGCCAACGTCGTCTCCTCCGCCGATATCTGCCCCACCGTTTCCTGCCGTCTGAACGGCCTGCTTGACTTCCTCAAGCTTTTGCGCAAGAGCGTCGATCTTGGCGGAGATCGCATCGCGTTCCGATTTTGAGCTACCGCAAGAAGCAAATGTCAAAACCATCACGAGCGCCATAACTACAGCAATAATTTTTTTCATAAAACAACAACTCCCTCTTGAAAAAAAGTAACCTTGCCTTAAATACTAATTTACTATATTTTAAGTTATAAGTCAATGATTTTTCATAAAATAGCAAAATTTTTCTCCGGCTCTTTTGCATGTAAAACCCTGCTTTTTTCCGGTGCGCAGAGCCTCCGGATCAAAGGGCGCAAAACGTCGAACCGTTATTTTGCTTTAAGGTTGATCAGAGAAATGCTCTTCACGGGGCAGGCTTCGCCGCATTTTCCGCATCCGACGCATTTTTCATAGTCTACGTGCGCGACGTTGTTTTCAACCGTAACCGCGCCGTATTCGCAGACCTTGGTGCACTTCATGCAGCCTATGCAGCCGGTCTTGCATTGCTTTCTGGTCTGCGCGCCTTTTTCGATGTTCTTGCAAAGGACTGCTGCCTTTGAAACTCCCAAAGGCATGAGCTCAATAAGGTTCTTCGGGCAGGTCGAAATGCACATTCCGCAGGCGCGGCAGATGGTCGGGTCGATCCTTGCGACGCCGTCGCAGATTTTTATAGCCTCGTAGGGGCAGGCGTTCACGCAATCGCCGAAGCCGATGCAGCCGTAGCTGCAGCTCTTGGGGCCGCCGAAAAGCTGTTGAGCCATAGCGCAGCTTTTTACGCCGCTATATTGGAGCTTCGGCTCGCAATTGCCGTAGCTTCCGCGGCAGAGAACAACCGCCGCCTGGGGGATGACTTCTCCCGCTTCAAGCCCGGTGATCTCCGCGATTTTTTTGGAAACGTCCTCGCCGCCGGGGACGCAGAGATTTGTCTTTTGCGTTTCGCCCTTGGACAACGCCGCGGCATAGGCGTCGCACCCGGAAAAGCCGCAGGCTCCGCAGTTTGCACCGGGGAGCTCCTCGCGGATCGCAACTTCTTTTTCGTCAACGGGGACTGCCATTATTATCGAGGCGATCGCAAGCCCGAGTCCGAGGATCAATCCCGTCGCGCCGACGATTATTACAGCCAATAAAATCGGATTCATTTCGCGCCCCCCTTAACCAAGCATTCCTTCAACAACGCCCGTAAAGCCCAAAAATGACATCGAAGTCAAAGATGCAGCGACAAGCGTTATCGGAAGACCTTTTAATCTTTCGGGAATATCGCTCGATTCCATCCTCTCACGGACTCCCGCAAACATCACCATCGCAAGAAGGAAACCGATTCCCGCGCCAAAGGTGTTCGCGAGCGCGCCGGCGAAATTGTATCCTTCTTCCACGTTGAGGACGACGACACCGAGCACGGCGCAGTTTGTGGTGATGAGCGGAAGATAAATTCCCAGCGCATTGTAAAGCGGAGGCATATATTTTTTCAAAGCGATCTCGATGAGCTGAACGAGAGCGGCTATTACGAGAATAAACACTATCGTCTGGAGATATTCCAGGTTAAACTGTTCGAGAAGATATTTGTTGATCGGGAAAGTTACCGCAGTCGCCATAAGCATGACGAACGTAACGGCTATGCCCATGCCGGATGCGGTTTTCAGCTGTTTGGAAACGCCGAGGAACGGGCATATTCCGAGAAACTTTGACAAAACAAAGTTGTTTGTAAGTATCGCCGCAAGGACGAGAGAAAGATACCATTTCATTTCTCTTCAGCCTCCTTTTCTCCGGAAGTACAGGTCTCAAACATCGGGCAAGCCTTGCAGGAGTGAAGCTGCGCGGCTTTTTTGCCCTTCTTCTCGGCGATGAAGTTCGCCAGAGCGATCAGCATTCCGAAGACGAAGAATCCGCCGGGAGCGAGGATGAATATCGTCATCGGGTTGTCGCCGAACACTGCGGGGAACAGCGCGTTGCCGCCGTTGAGAAGGCTGATCGTGATCGTGCCTGTTCCGAGGAATTCTCTGATGAATCCCATGCAAAACAGTGCCGTCGTGAAGCCTACGCCCATGCCCAGACCGTCAAAAGCCGAGGCGAGCACATTGTTCTTTCCGGCAAAAGCTTCGGCTCTGCCGAGGATGATGCAGTTGACGACGATCAGCGGCAGATAAACGCCGAGCTGCTCGTTGAGCGTCGGAACAAATGCGTTGACAAGCATCTGAACAACAGTAACGAACGAAGCAATGATAACTATGTACGCAGGGATCCTGACCTTTGAAGGGATCAGCTTGCGCAATGCGGAGATCGCAATGTTCGAGCATATCAGAACTATCGAGGCCGCGATTCCCATGCCGACGGCGCTCTCGACCGAAGTGGAAACGGCGAGGGTCGGACAGGTGCCAAGCACAAGGCGAAGCACGGGGTTCTCATCGATAAAACCCTTTGAAAACTCCTTAAACAGAGATCTTTTATTTTCAGCCATTGTTTCCACCTCCCGTTAAAGCTTTATATGCCGCAACAGTCTTGTTGACTGCGCTCGTCACGGCTCTCGAAGTGATCGTGGCGCCCGTCAGGGCGTTGATCTCCTCAAACGTGCCGTCATTCTTCTGGCTGTCCTTGCTAACGATGAACGGTCCCGTCTTTTCCTTGAACTGGTCGCGGAACGACGCTTTTTTGGCGTTCATTCCGAGCCCTGCCGTTTCGCTGAGCTCTATCGTCTCAACGCCGCTCAAGTTGCCGTCGGCATCAATGCCCGTCATAACGGTCACCGTTCCGCCGTAGCCTTTGTCGGAAGCTGTGAAAACGTAACCGATGACATCTCCGTATCCCGAATAAGCCTCGTTGTAAACGATTTCTTCGCCGTCGGCTGAAACCGTTTTATCCTCGGAGAAGCTGAGAGCGTCCGGAAAAACTGCGCTTCTCGTTTCGTTCTTTGTTTTTTCGTTGTTCTCCTGAATTTTTGCATAAGTGATCGAGTTCGTGAACGCAAGTATCGCGGTGCAAACTGACGCGATCAAAAACAGGGCGATCGTCGGGATCAGGACGTCTTTTGCGTTAAATTTCTTTTTCATTTTTCATCCGCCCCCTTTTTCTTCTTTTCCGAGCCGAAAGGTTTGGGTGAAGTAAAGTTTTCGATATGCGGGGTGAGGATGTTCATAATAATGATCGCAAAGGACACGCCCTCCGGCAGGCTTCCGAAAAGCCTGATGAGCGCGGTGATGAGTCCGCATCCGATCGCATAAACGATCTGTCCTCTGAAGTTGACGGGGGAAGTCGTGTAGTCGGTCGCCATGAAGATCGCGCCGAGGAGAAGTCCGCCCGCCATGAGCTCATAAGCCAGGAAAACAAAGTTGAATTTTCCGGCTATGAGCATGATGACCGCAACCGTTCCGATATAGAAGAACGGTATAGTCGGCTTTATAACTTTTCTTATCAGAAGATAAGCAAGACCTATCAGCAGCGCCAACGCGCATACTTCGCCGAGGCTTCCGCTCCTTTTTCCGAGAAGCATATCGAGGAGCGAGGGCATATTATCAATTGAATATATCGCGCTCTTTGACACGTCGCCCGCTTTGTAAAGGTTTCCTATCTCCGCAAGGGGCGAAGCCGTCGTTACAACGTCCGTCCTCCATGAGAGCGGCTGCACCCAGTTTGACATCGCTGTCGGGAAAGAGGCAAGCAGAACGATCCTTCCGATCAGAGCCGGGTTTACAAAGTTCATTCCGATGCCGCCGAAGAACTGCTTTACGACGACTATCGCGACAATTCCGGCAAAGGCGACCATCCAGAGCTTTATGGAAACGGGGACGTTAAAAGCGATCAGAAGGCCCGTGACGACTGCGCTCAGATCTCCGAGCGTGTTGTGGCGTTTCATGACTTTTCTGCAAACCCACTCAGCGAGCATGCAGGTGCCAACCGACACCGCCGTTATTGCAAGAACTCTGTAGCCAAACAGTATCACCGCCGCAATGAGAGACGGCACGCAGGCGACGATTACGTCGAACATTATTCTCGTCACCGTCGCGGCAGACCGGACGTGGGGCGACGGACTTACCACAAGGAGTTTTTCTTCATTGCTCATTTGCTTTTTGCCTCCCTTACTACTGTTTTTGCAAGGCGCATATACTGAACAAGCGGTTTTCCCGCCGGGCAGGTGTACGCGCAGCTTCCGCATTCCATACAGACGTTGACGCCGATCTTGTTGAGCCTGTCGGCATCTTTGATCTTTCCGTAACGGGCTATCAGCGTCGGCATAAGCCCCATCGGGCAAACCTGCTCGCATCTTCCGCATCTTATGCAGTCGCGCTCTTTTTTGATGAGCGCAGGATTCTTTTCAAACGCAAGGATCGCGTTGTTCTGCTTCAATATCGGCAGTGAGGTGTCGAGCATAGCAAGCCCCATCATCGGGCCTCCCATGAGGATCTTGTAGGAGCTTTCCTTCAGGCCGCCGCAATAGTCGATCACGTCGCCGATGTTGGTGCCGATGGCGACCCTGACGTTCTTGGGCGTGTTGATGGCGGAGCCGTCGACCGTAACGGAACGGCTGATGAGCGGCTTACCCGTTTCGAGATACCTTGCTATGAAAGCAACGGACGCAACGTTCATCACAATGCATCCGACGTCTGCCGGGAGCTTTCCGGGCGGAACTTTCCTGCCCGTGGCGGATTGAACCATCATCTTTTCCGCGCCCTGAGGATAGCGGGATTCGAGCATCATCAGCTTTATGTCGCTGTCGCCAAGAAGGTCATAGCCCTTCACGTTTATGAAAGCCTCAAATGCCGCAGGCTTGTTGTCCTCGATGGCAATGACAACGTTCTTGATGTCAAGATATTTTTTCACGACCGATACGCCGGCGAGGATGTTCTCGGTATTCTCGATGCATTCCCTGCTGTCGACCGTGATATACGGCTCGCACTCTGCGGCGTTGACGATGAGGGTGTCGATATGTTTGTCCGCAGGCACGTTTAGCTTGACGTGGGTCGGGAAGCCGGCTCCTCCGAGTCCGACAAGTCCGGAATCGCGAACAGCCTTCACAAAACTTTCGCGGTCATGAACGTCAGGCTTTTCGATGCCCTCATAAAGGCGCATTTCTCCGTCGGATTCGATCTCGATCCCCTTTGTGATAACTCCGTTGGGGAGCTTCAGGTCTTTTATCGCCTTGACCGTTCCGGAAATGCTCGAATGGATCGGCGCGCTGACAAATTTGTCCGAGTCGCCCAGCAGCTGGCCGACAGCCACTGTGTCGCCGACCTTCACAACGGGAACGCAAGGCGCTCCGATGTGCTGTTGCATTGCGATGACAACTTTTTCCGGCGCGGGCATTCTCTCAACGGCCATGTTCGCCGTGTTTTTGTTGTGAGAAACCGCCACACCGCCCCTGACCTTGGTCACGGCGGACAGAACTCCCGCAGGTTTTTTTGAACTCATAGGTTTTCCACCCCTTTTGTAATGATGCGGTTTTGTTTTTTCAGGACAGGCATCACGATTTTCAGCAGAATGCCCGTCAGAATTCCGGTCACAGCCGACGAAGCGAAAAGAACCGGGGCATATATAACTATCGCAGGCGTACCGGAGATCACGACGCTGACGGCAAGCTGCGCGGCGTTGTGCGCCACCGCGGAGCAAACCGCGATCCCGATATAGCCGATGTCGAGATTTTTCAGTTTAAACAATCCGTATGTGACGAACGTGCTGAGCATCCCTCCGCAGAAGCTCATTACCCCTGCGGTCGCCCCCCTCGTCATTAGCGCGAACAAAGCCTTGAACAGCGTCACGCACAGAGCGTACGGGAGCGTCAGCGTGTCGACGCAAAACATTGTGACGATGTTTGAAAAACCGAGTTTTGCGCCCGGCGGCAGGAAAGCCGAAGTCGGTATCAGCCCCTCCAGAAACGAGATCGCGATCGCCAGAGCGCACATCATCGCCGCCAATGCTGTTTTTCTTGCCATCGATACTCTGTTCATATCAATAAGTTATCGCGTCGGGCGATTTTCTGTCGCCCTTGAGGATTATCGCGACTTTCTCGGGAACGCAGGAGGCAAATTCGCCGCTTTTTCTGAGCCTGCCCGCGTTCATGCAAACCTTGTCGGGGCATGGGCTGTTTGCGAAAAAGATTTCGTGCCCTTCTACCGCTATATCACACCTGCCGACTTCCAGGGTGAATTTTTTTTCGTTTTGGGAGAGATTTATCTCTTCAACGGTCTCTCCGTCGTATATTATTTTTGCAGTCACGTCCCCCTTTTTCAAAAAAAGCGGGACGCACGATCCAACGCATATTGCCGCGATGAGGATAATGATCAGAACGTCGACCCTGCCGAGAAGCTTCCTCTCCTGCGTTGTCCTTGCAAAATAATTTTTCATCTTATGTTCCTTTTATTTCAGAATGTATCTGTCGTCCTTTACGTTCAGCTCGTAAGAGAATCCCGAAGACGTCATGACGGTATTGTCCTTGAAGACAAAGACTGCGCAAGCGTCGTACCTGTTCAGCAGATCCTCGCTTTGTTCGTATCCCAGGATCAGGCAGGCGCTTGAAAGCGAATCGCTGAGAAGTCCGTTTTCACAAAAAACCGTTACTGATAAAACGTCGTTTTCAACGGGGTATCCTGTTTCAGTTGAAATAATATGATGGTATTCTTTTCCGTTTTTGTCAACGGAGAATCTTTCATAAGTGCCGGAAGTGGAGACAAAAGTGTTACCGGTTCTGACCGTCATGCAGTAGTCGGAGGCTCCCTTTTGCGGATCGCGGATCCCGACGGTGAATTCTTTCTTTCCGTTCCTGCTCCAGAGCAGAACGCTCCCGCCGACGCTGACTACCGCTTTCTTGACGCCGGAGCTTTTTATTATCCCGAGCGCCTCGTCGCAGGCGATGCCTTTCCCGGCGCAGCCGAGGTCAAGCGTTTGCTCGTCGCCTATCGTCACGGTGTTGCCTTCGATTGCAATGTTTTCATAGCCGACTCCGGACAAAGCTTCTTCTATAGCCTGAGCATCGGGCACGCGGAAATCGTCGCCGCCGATGTTCCACAGCCTCGTCAACTCGCCGATCGTTATGTCGACCGCTCCGTTACAGCTGACGGAAAAATCTTTAAGTTGTCTGATGTATCCCGCCGTTTTTTCCGAGACGGCGCAGGACTTTTCGGAGTTGATTTTTGACACATCCGAGGAAGCTATGTTGCGGGAGATCTCCCTGTTTTCGCATTCGACGATCCTGTCGTTGATCTCTTCAGCCGTTTTCTCGCAACCACTGCCGGAAAGCTTTATGTCCGTCATCGCCGCCATGGCGTATGAAGTTTTTTCGTAATCCGTGTCTTTCCCGACAACGATCACGATCGCCAGCGTCGCCAGCAACGCCGCCGCCGCGCTGATAAACCGTTTCTTCGACTTCAAAACCGATTCCTCTTTTTCTTTTTTCAGTCCGCCTGTTCGACAGCTTCTTCAAGCCATGAGCTGTCCTCGTCTTTTGAGATTTCGCCGTGGTGGACGTTTCTTATCACAAGAAGTCCGAGCGCAAACATGATCGCACAGAAAAGGAACATGAAGTTGTAGTCCTCATTGAACAATCCGATCACAAGGCCGCAGAGGATCGGGCCTGTGACAGCCGCCGAGAAAGTTGCGGTGTAATAATATCCGGTGAAAGTTCCGACGTATTCTCTGCCGCCGATGGCGAGGACAAGCGGCAAAGTGTTGATGTTGATGCATCCTATTGCGGCTCCACCGACGACGACTGCCGCCCAGAGAACAATCCACGTCATTTTGTTTACCGTTCCGTCCGGGTTGGCCGGCATAAGCTGTGAAACCGCGATATAAAGCGCAAACATTATTATTGCGCTGACAAGTCCGATGACGATCGTCTTCTTCCTGCCGAGTTTTCTGCCCATTTTGCCCGCCGGGATGCCGAACAGCGCAAGCGAAACGGCGAACACCGCCATCATCAGGGTTGAATAGATGGGCGCAACTTTAAGAGTTTTGTTTGCAAAGTTTGTGAAGTTGGGGATGATCGCCTCTGTCGCGTTATTTATAAGGAAAAGGGAAGCGAGCATGATTATCAGGCTTTTTCTTTCGTCCTTCGACAGGGGGAGATCCTTGATTTTGATTTTGCTGTTTTTTCCTTGTTCGCCTTTGGCGTTCTCGCTACCGGCACGGGCGGAAAGGTCAAAGCGCTTGTTTTTTATGTAGAAAAGAGTGAGCACGCCGATGCAGATGAGCGCAATGATCGCCGTGACGACAAACACGGGAGTGTAGTCGACATACCGCGGCTGTCCGTTCTTCAGGATCAGATTGCCGGCTTCGTCAACGATCTCGCCGAGGTCGTTCGTGTCCGCTTTAAGCGAGCTGTTGATCGCGGCAAATCCGAGCAACGCCGCAAGCGACGCCGTCAGAGTTCCGACCACAAATCCCACCATCTGGCCGATGCCCGCCATGATGTTTATTACTGCGTTCGCGTCGCTTTGAAGGTGCGACGGGGTAAAGTCAGGCATGAGCGACACAACGGGCGATCTCCAGATGCTCATAGTGAAGTTGAAAAGAATGATGACGCTCATCATCAGCAGAATGCTCAGCCCGATCGACTTGACCGTTGCCGCAACGGGGATCAGACAGAAGAAAACGGCGCAAATTGGCATACAAACAAGGATATAAGGCATCCTCTTGCCCATTTTCGTATAAGTGCGGTCGCTTTTTTTGCCGAAGAACGGCTGAAAAATAACGCCGAAAACGTTGTCTATAGTCATTATAGCATTGACTATCAGCGCAACGGAAAGCCAGCTGAGCGCAGGATGGTTCGCGATATAGTTCGCAACGGCTCCTCCGTCCGCGGCAAACAGTGCGGAGAGCTTGCCCCTGAGGATGACGGGAATATATGAGTTGTACACCGACCACAGCAGCATACAGCTCAAAAAGCCGAAGCCAATAAGAAAAGTGTTTTTATAGTTTATCTTATCTTTTTTCTCCGCCACAATATCACCTGTTTCCTTTCTTCTTTATCCTGTCCCAATACTCTTTTGCCGCCTGTTCGTTTTTGTTTTCGCCGTAGGTGTAATAAACCTTGTCTTTCAACCTGTCGGGCAAATACTGTTGCCGGGTCCAGTGGTTTTCATAGTCGTGAGGATAGACGTAGAATTGACCTTTGTTCTGATTGTCTTCGCCGTCGTAATGTTTGTTTTGCAGGTTCCTCGGCACGCCGCCGAAATCGCCTTTCCTTACGTCTGCCGCCGCCGCGTCGTAGGCCAAATAAGCGGAATTGGACTTCGGGCTGTTGCAAACAAGCACAACTGCGTCCGCAAGCGGTATCCTCGCCTCGGGCAAGCCGAGCATCAGCGCGGCGTCGACCGCGCTTTTGACGATCGGAATTATCATCGGGTAAGCAAGTCCCACGTCCTCGCAGGCGCATACCATGAGTCTCCTGCACGCGGAAGGCAGGTCGCCGCCTTCGAGTATCCTCGCAAGATAGTGAAGCGCCGCATCCGGGTCGGAGCCTCGCATTGATTTCTGGAATGCGGAGATAGCGTCGTAATGCTCATCTCCGTCCTTGTCGTAGCGCATATAGCTTTTTTGGGTTACTTCGTCCGCGGTTTCAAGCCGGATCTTCCGCTCGCCGTTTTCGAGCATTGAGGAGATGACGCAGATCTCGACCGCGTTGAGGGCTTTCCGGACGTCGCCGCCGCAACCTCTTGAAATTCGCTCGATCACGCCTTCTTCAATGGAGTATTTTTCCGAGCGTTCTTCTTCAAGGAACGCAAAACCTCTCTCAACTGCGGGGACGATATCTTCCGGCGAAAGCGCCTTGAACTCGAACACGGTGCTTCGGCTGAGGATCGCGCTGTAGACGTAGAAATACGGGTTTTCCGTGGTGGATGCGATCAGCGTGATCGACCCGTCCTCGATGTATTCAAGCAATGATTGCTGTTGTTTTTTGTTAAAATACTGTATCTCGTCGAGATATAACAATATCCCGTTGGGGGCTTCAAACGTGTCAAGCTGGGCGACGATGCTCCTGATGTCAGCGGTTGAGGCGACCGTTCCGTTGAGCTTGCAGAATTTTCTTTCGGTGTTCTGCGCGATGATCCTTGCGACGGTGGTCTTGCCGACGCCCGAAGGTCCGTAGAATATCAGGTTCGGCAGTTCGCCCGACAATATTACGTTTTTCAGCGCCTTGCCGTCGTCAAGCAGGTGGTGCTGTCCGACGACCTCTTCGAGCTTCTGCGGCCTTAGCCTGTCAGCGAGTGGAGATGACATTTTTCCGCCTCCGATCACAGAGTTTTTGCGAGCTCCTTGATGTATTCCCTGAACTGTGCGCCGATCTCGGGATGGTTGAGAGCGGCCTCGACGTTGGCTTCCATGATGCCGAATTTTGCTCCCATGTCGTACCTCTTGCCGACGAAATCAACGGCGGTCAGCTCGCCCATTTCGGCGAGCTTGCTCATTGCGTCGGAGAGATAAAGCTCGCCCGTTCTCTCGTCATAGGGGGTGTTTTCGATCATCTCGAAAACCGTGGGCGGCAGGACAACTCTGCCGAGAATGGCATAGTTGGTGATTATCTGGTCAGCGGTGGGTTTTTCGATTATCTTGTGGCATCTCATGACGTTGCCGTCGAGCGGCGTTACGTCGAGGGTGCAATATTTCATCACCCATTCGGGCGCAACCTCTTTGACCGCAACGCTACCGCAGCCGTATTTTTCATACGCTCTGCAAAGCTGTCCCGTTACGGGATCGTCGGAGAAAATGAGGTCGTCGCCGTAAAGCACAGCGAACGGATCGTCGCCGACAAAGGTTTTCGCCCTGAGGATCGCATGGCCGAGGCCTTTCGTTTCCTTCTGCCTGATGAAGGAGATGTTCGCGAGGTCGGCGATGTCCTTTATGCTGTCGTAGATGTCCTTCTTGGAGGGGTTGTCCCTGAGCTTGTCTTCGAGCTCATAGGAATGGTCGAAGTGGTCTTCGATCACGACTTTGCCCCTGTTCGTTATGATCAGTATATCCTCGATCCCCGAAGCCACGGCTTCCTCGACAAGGTACTGGATAACAGGCTTGTCGACAACGTTGAGCATTTCCTTCGGGACTGATTTTGAAGCCGGCAGAACTCTTGTTCCGAGCCCGCCCGCAGGGATTACGGCTTTTTTGATTTTCATGAATATATACTCCTTAATTTGTTCTTCGTGGTAAATTCTACAGCATCAGTAGCGTCTGCGTCAGCGAATCGAGCAAAAAGATCGCCGCGATGACCATCAGTATCGACGTTCCCCCCTTGGCATAGAGGTATGCGTAGAGGGTATCTTTGTTGGGGGATATGGATTTGATCTTCAGAACGTCTTTTTTGATTTTTGAAAGGTAAAACCTGTTGGCGGTGAAGCCGGCGACGACGTTGATGATGATGAAGATCAGCGGAAACGCAAGCAGAACTTTGTACAGCGCGGGGTGCTGTTGCGCCCCCGAAAGCACATACTGCTGATATTTTTCAAAAATGGCGGTCATATCCTTCATGCCGCTTGCCGCCGCGTCGGAGATATATGCTATCGCCTCCGGGAAACACCTTTGAACGAGCGACATGAAGAAAAGCACAGCCGCTATATGCGCTCCCGAAAAAAGCAATCCGGGCAGATACATCTTCCGATAAAAGAACCAGAACGGCGAAAAGAAAAGCGCCGCAAAGTTGAAATTCTGCCTTGTTTTTCCGAATTTTGCGCGAAGAAAGCTTTTGATGAATTTTTCGCTGTTCGCTTTGATGTATACCGCCGCTTCTCCGACGGTGACAGTGTTTTCCGGGTCGATAAATTCGCCGGTCGAAACATATTCACCGTCGATGTTGACTTTTTGCTGATCGGTCTGCTCTCTCGTCACCAGAAACGGCGCGCCGCAGTTTGCACAGTTTTCCGCGTCCCCGTCGTTCTCCGCCTGGCACACGGGGCAGACCTTTGTCTGCCTGATCTTTTCTTCTGCGACCGGCTCCTCCCGGAAGTTTTCCGCAACGCCCGTCCAGACGTAGCCTTCCTTATGCAAGTCCTCGAAGGCGCATTTTGAAATTTGTTCGTAACAGGATTTGTGGTGAGGCGCTCCGCATTCGGGGCAGACGACGATCTTGTCATCCTCTTTGAATGGCTCGCCGCAAAAGCTGCATTTTTCGTTTTCGTATCTCATGTTATTGATCCGCCTTTTCTTCGCTGCTCGTCAGCATATATGAAACATTCCAGATGATCACCGCAAAAAACAGCACCATCATCACCGACCACGCCGTCGTGAGGTTAAGCCTTTGGACTTCGATGACGGAGCTCGTCAGGATGGAGGTGAGCGACGACAGCGATTCTCCGAACAAGCTCTGAAGGACCGATCCCGCCGTAACGGTGCCCGAAACGATGGGAGAAGCAAATTTTGAAAAAGTTATGCCGCAGGCGATGAGCAGCGCGATCCCCACCCCGCTGATGACGCATTGAGTCTTTTTCGCGCGGGAAACGACCGCGGTTGCAAAAAGCACGACTCCTGTCAGCGCCGCCAGGGCAAAGAGAATTCCCGCCGCGATCAAAAACGGATATATCGCCTTGAAGGCGTCAGTGAAATTGCTCTTGTCGATCTCTCCAAAGGAAAAATCTCCGTTAATCAGCTTTTCAAACAGCCATTTTACGCTGATCGTGTCTTCCGTCAGCCCCGAATCGCCCGAGCTCGATGAGCCGGCAAGCTGTTCAATGAGCCCCCACGCCGTTATGTTGTAGAGGATATGGACAAGCGGGGCGAATATCGCCACGGGTATCGTCAGCGCGCTGAGCAATACCGTAACGATTTTATCAGTGATCTTCATTGTGTCTCCTCGTTTATTTCCAGCTGGAATTAAGCTCTACCGTCCTGTTAAAAACGACCTTTTCGTCGGTGCTGTCGGTGTCAACGCAGAAATAGCCTTTTCTCATGAACTGGAATGAATCTCCCGGTTTGAGGTTTTTCAAGCCGCCCTCGACGACGCTGTTTTCCAGCACGACGAGAGAATCGGGGTTGACGTTGTTTTCAAAGCTGCCCTGCGATTCGTCGGAAGGATTTTCCACGTTGAAGAGCCTGTCGTAAAGCCTTATCTCCGCCTTGAAGCAGTCGTCCGCGCTCACCCAGTGAAGCGTTCCCTTGACTTTTCTGCCGTCGGGGGATTCTCCGCCGCGGCTTTCGGGGTCGTAAGTGCAGTGAAGGCAGGTGACTACGCCGTTTTCATCTTTTTCAAAATCGTTGCAGGTCACAAAATATGCGCCCTTGAGACGAACTTCGTTGCCGGGGAAAAGCCTGAAATACTTTTTGACCGGGACTTCCATGAAGTCGTCGCGTTCAACGAAAAGATTTCTCGAGAACGTGACTTTTCTCTTTCCCATTTCGGGTTTGCCGGGGTGAACTTCGACCTCGATCTCCTCGGTCTGACCCTCGGGATAGTTGTCGATGACGACCTTCAACGGGTCGAGCACCGCCATGGCTCTGGGCGCGTTTTCGTTGAGCCTGTCGCGCACGCACGATTCAAGCAAACCGTAATCGACAACGCTGTTGGCTTTGGAAACGCCGATCTTTTCGACGAAATCCCTTAGCGCCTCGGCGGGATAGCCTCTTCTTCTCATGCCGCTGAGCGTTGCCATCCTGGGATCGTTCCAGCCGCTGACAATCTTGTTGTCGACGAGCGCAAGGTTTTTCCTTTTGCTCGTCAGGCAGTAGTTGAGGTTGAGCCTTGCAAATTCGATCTGCCTGGGCGGAGTTTCGATCGAAAGCTCCCTCAAAAACCAGTCGTAGAGCGGACGGTGGTCTTCAAATTCAAGCGTGCAAAGCGAATGGGTAACTCCCTCCGCGGCGTCGGACAGCGGATGGGCAAAGTCGTACATGGGATATACGCACCATTTGTCGCCCGTCTGGTGGTGTGAAACGTGAGCGATCCTGTAGATGACGGGGTCGCGCATATTCATGTTGGGCGAAGTCATGTCGATCTTCGCGCGCAAAACTCTGGCTCCGTCCGGGAATTCGCCTTTTGTCATTCTTTCAAAAAGCCCGAGGTTTTCGTCAACGCTCCTCTGCCTGTAAGGGCTGTTTTCGCCCGGCTGGGTGAGCGTTCCCCTCGTGCGCCTGATCTCGTCCGCGGAAAGATCGCAGACGTAAGCCTTGCCGAGTTTTATGAGCTTTACGGCGCAGTCATAGATAAAATCGAAATAGCTTGAAGCGTAGAGACACTTGTCCCACTTGAAGCCGAGCCATTCGATGTCTTCCTTTATCGAATCAACGTATTCGACGTCCTCCTTGCTGGGGTTGGTGTCGTCAAAGCGCAGGTTGCACGTGCCGCCGTACTTCTCGGCTGTGGTGAAATCTATGCAGATCGCCTTTGCATGGCCGATGTGCAGGTAGCCGTTGGGCTCCGGCGGAAACCTCGTCTGGACGCGGTCATAAACGCCTTCTTCAAGGTCTTTGTCAATAAAATCATGTATAAAATTTGATCGTCTTTCTTCAATTATCTCTGCCATAAATCATTTTCCTCCGAGTTTTGCGATGCAGCTGTCAATTCTTGCAAGCGTCTTCTCCTTGCCCAGGAGCGCCATTATCGAACAAAGGTCGGGCGTATTTTTTCTCGACGTGACCGCAACTCTTATCACGGACGAAACGTCGCCGACGTGGCCTTTGAAAAGCTCCGGCGTCTTCTTGTATTCCTTCACGTTCGGGGTGAATCCGAGCGGCTCGCAGAGGGATTTGATTTTTTCAAACCACTCTTGCTTTTCGTCGCCGGGATCGTAAACTTTCCTGTATTCTCCAAGGATCGCTATCCTGTCCTCAACGCTGACGTTTTCGGGCATCTCGGCAAAATCCTCCGAATAGGTCTCGTCAAAGAAATACTCTGTATAACTTTTGACGTCAGACCATTTTGCGATGTCTTTTCTCGGCTTGTTGCCGCCGCGGTCGATCGAGAAAATGCCGACTCCGTAATCCCTGTCCCTGCTCAAAAGCTCAAAAATCGCTTTGTCATAGCTTTCAGCCCAGGCGAGCGTTCTGTCATAAACTTCTTCGGCGCTCATGACGCTGATGACGTTCTTGCTGATGTCGATCATCTTGTTCATGTCAAACAGCGCGCCGCTTGCGCTCATCTTCTTTGGGTTGAACGGGAAGGAGAATCTGTCCGCCGCTGGGTTCGCCTTTCTCCAATCCTCAAAGTTGGAGTTTGCAATCGTCAGCAAATACTCGATAACGCTCTCGGGCGGATAACCCTGCTCGATGAAGAATTCCACCGCCGCTTCGGGGTCTTTTCTCTTGGAAAGCTTTCTTTTTCCGCCGGTCGTCTCGTCCTCTTTCATGATAGGGGAGATGTGAGCGTATTTCGGAACTTTGAAGCCGCACGCTCTGAAAAGCTGGATATGCGTCGGCACAGACGAAATCCATTCGTCTCCACGGACTATATGGGTGCTCCTCATGAGGTGGTCGTCGACAACGTGCGCAAAATGGTAGGTCGGGATGCCGTCGCGTTTGAGCAGCACAATGTCCTGAACGTTCTCGGGCATCTCAATCTTGCCCTTTATCAGGTCTTCAAACACGACCTTGCCGTCCGGTTTGCCGGGCGAACGGAACCTCAGGGTATATTCTTCGCCGTTTTTGATGCGTTCTTCCTGTTCCTCAAAGCTCAGGTCGCGGCATTTTGCGAATTGCCCGTAATAGCCCTTTGTGTCGAGGCCCATTTCCTCCTGCTTAAGGCGCAGAGAGGCGATCTCGTCCTCGGTGCAGAAGCAGGGATACGCAAGCCCCTGCTCGACGAGCTTTTTCGCAAAGCATTGGTAAATATCTTTCCTCTTGCTCTGGGTGTAGGGCCCGTAGTCGCCGGTTTCGCTGTCCTTGCCCGTCACGCCCTCGTCGAAAGTGATGCCGAAATCACGAAGCCCCTTGACGATGCCCGTAACGCCGTCCTCGACCTCACGTTTTTTGTCGGTATCCTCTATCCTGAGGTAGAAAAGTCCTCCCGTCGATTTTGCGATCAGCATTTCGGAAAGCGAGGCGAAAAGGCTTCCGAGATGGACGAATCCCGTCGGGCTGGGCGCAAAACGAGTGACTCTTGCGCCCTCCGGCAGATCCCTCGCAGGGTAGAGCTCCTCGTAGTATTCAGGTGTTTTGTCGATGTGTCCGAACAAAAGCTGTGCAAGTTTTTCGTTGTCAGTCAAAAAAATCTCTCCCGTTTGGCGGCTGTTTGCCGCAGTGAAATTGTTACTTTAACCCATTTTATGATATACACCGATTATTATACTATTTTTTTATTGATATATCAATAGTTTTTGAGCGGTTTTTTCTTTTATCGGCGCGAAAAAAACGGGCTGACGCACTCGGCGAAAGCCCGTTTGGAAAATATGCTGTTGTTTTATTCTTCCTCGTCGTCAAGGTCGACGTCAAATTCAAGCTCTGCGCCGCAGTTGGGGCATTCGATCGAGCCTTCTTCGACGATCTGAGAATCGATCGTAATCGTTTCCTCGCACTGGGGGCAGGTGACTTCATAAAGCTCGTCGTCGTCATAGTCGAAGCAGTCACCCTCACACTCTTCGCAGTCGCACTCGTCGAAAACGTAATCTTCAAGGTCTTCGAGATCAGCGTCGATGTCGTCGACATATTCCTCAACGCAAGCGACCTCGTCTTCAAGGTCGGCAACGCTCAGCGCGATGTCGTCAAGCACGTCGATGACAGCATTGATGATCTTAACTTCGTCTTTGCCGTCGTCAAGCTTCATGCCCTCAACAAGTCCTCTCAAATAAGCAACTTTTTCAGTAATTGTCATCATGGCCGAAACTCCTTTATGCTCTTGACATATATTCGCCTGTACGGGTGTCGATGTTGATCATTTCGCCCTCGTCGATGAAGAGGGGAACTCTGACCTCTGCGCCTGTTTCAAGCGTAGCGGGTTTTGTAGCGTTCGTTGCAGTGTCGCCCTTGAAGCCGGGATCGGTCTGGGTAACCTGGAGAGTTACAAATGTGGGCGGCTCAACGCCGAAGACGTTGCCCTTGTAGGAGAGAACCTTGCAGACCATGTTCTCTTTGACAAACTTGAAGTTGTCGCCGAGGATGTCCGCGTTGATCGGAACGAGCTCATAGCTTTCGGGATCCATGAAATAGTAAAGATCGCCGTCGCTGTAAGAATATTCCATGTCTTTCCTTTCGATATAAGCCGTCGGGAATTTTGCGGTGGGGTTGAAAGTTGTCTCGGTAACCGCTCCGGAGATGACGTTCCTGATCTTCGCCCTGACGAACGCCGCGCCCTTGCCGGGTTTAACGTGCTGGAATTCGATGATCTGATAAACGTTTCCTTCCATTTCGAATGTAATACCGTTTCTGAAATCGCCTGCTGATACCATATATTTTTCCTCCAATAATCATTATATTCTGATTTTACACTATTTTTATAGTAATTGCAACCCTTATTTAACAGGGAAGAAAGCTCTGTGCACTGCCGTAACGGCTTTGTCCGCATATTCTTTGTCGATGAGCACGGAAATTTTGATTTCACTGGTTGAGATCATCTGGATGTTGATGTCGTTTTCATAGAGCGCCTCGAACATCTTTGCGGCTGTGCCGGGGTGGGTTTCCATGCCTGCGCCGACAACGGAGATTTTTGCAACGTCGGTGTTGATCTCGACTTTTGCGTCCTCGTATTCGGAGTTTTCGATGATCTCCTTGACTGTGTCGCAGTTGTCGCACGTTGTGGTGAAGGTGATATCCTTCGTTCCGTCCCTGCCGATGGACTGCAGGATGATGTCCACGTTGACGTTCTTCGCGGCAAGTTTGTCAAAAATCCTGAAAGCAACGCCGGGTGTGTCCGGCACGTTCAGTATTGAAACACGGGCTACGTCCGTATCCTTCGTTACGCCTCTGACGAGCATTTTTTCCATATTAGCGACCTCCTTAACTATCGTTCCGGGAACGTTTGTCAGGCTTGAAAGGACTTCAAGCTCGACGTTGTATTTCTTTGCCATTTCGACGGATCTGTTGTTGAGAACCTGTGCGCCGAGTGTGGCAAGCTCCAGCATCTCATCGTAGGTTATCTCTTTTAGCTTCAGGGCGTCCTTGACCTTCCTCGGGTCAGCCGTGAACACGCCTTCAACGTCCGTAAATATCTGACATCTGTCGGCTCTCATTGCGGCGGCGATCGCCACTGCGCTCGTGTCCGACCCGCCTCTGCCGAGCGTTGTGAGGTCATCGTATTTGTTGATGCCCTGGAAGCCCGCGACAACGACGATGTTGTTCTTTGAAAGCTCTTCCTTGAGCCGCTCGGTGTTGATTTTTTTGATCCTCGCCTTGTTGTAGCTCGAGGAAGTGTTGAACCCCGCCTGCCAGCCGAGGAGAGATATCGCCGGGAACCCAAGCTCTTTGATCGCCATTGCAAGAAGCGCGATCGAGATCTGTTCGCCGGAGCAAAGGAGCATATCCATCTCCCTTGCGGACGGTTTTTTTGATATTTCCGCCGCCTTTTCGATAAGGTCGTCGGTTGTGTCGCCCTGCGCGGAGACAACAACTATAACGTCGTTGCCCTTTGCATAGGTGTCCGTGACGATCCTTGCGACATTTTTGACTCTGTGCGCATCAGCGACCGAACTGCCGCCGAATTTCTGAACGATCAGTCCCATATGTTTTCACCCTTTCTAAAAGTCTGCAAGTCTTATCAGAGACTGTATATCGAAGCCGTCAAGTTTTTCGAGTTTCTGCTTTATAACGCTCTGAACGTCGGATCCGGTGACAAAAGCGATCTCGTCTTTGGGAGCATTTGCTCTTGTGAGGAAATCAACGTTTCCGAAAACCGAAGAAATTTTTTCTTTTATGCTCTCATCAGAGGAGAAGCCCCTGACGTACATTTTGGTTGCAACTTCATCTGCGGGGACGAGCTTACCGTCAACGTGCTTTTCCCAGCGATAGCTTCTGAGAGTGCTGCCGTTGACAGCGCAATCTATCACGTCCGCGACGACCGCGCTGGCTGTCGCAAGTTTTCCCGCGCCTTTGCCGATGAAATATACTTCATCGACCGCGTTTCCGTCGACCATAACGGCGTTGAACACTCCGTCCACGCTTGCGAGGGGGCTTTCGCCGTTGACAAGCGCCGGGCCCACCCGGGCGCAGATCCTGCCGTCAGGCTGTTTTTCGGCCGAGCCGATGAGCTTTATCACTCTGCCGCAGCTTTTTGCATATTCAACGTCAAACAGCGAGATTCCCGTGATGCCCTGCGTTGCGATCTCGTCGGGGTAAACGTGAGTTCCGAAGCACAGCGAAGCGAGAATGCAGATCTTTCGGCAGGCGTCGTGACCTTCGACGTCGTTGGTCGGATCCTTTTCCGCATAGCCGTTGTCCTGGGCGATCTTCAGCGCCTGTTCAAGGCTCATGTTCTCTTTTATCATTTTAGACAAAATGAAGTTTGTTGTGCCGTTGAGGATTCCGGCAACTTTCCGGAATTCGTTCGCGGCAAGGCATTTTGTGATCGGTCTGATGATCGGGATGCCGCCGCCGACGCTCGCTTCAAAGAGGAAGTTCACGTTCTTCTCCCTCGCGATGTCGAGAAGCTCGTCGCCGAAAGCCGCAACAAGCTCTTTGTTCGAGGTGCAGACGCTCTTGCCCGCTTCGAGACAGCTTTTGACAAACTCGTAAGCCGGATGAAGCCCGCCCATCGTTTCAACGACGACGCTCGTTTCGTCATCGTTGAGAATGACGTTAAAATCTTTGGTAAACTTGTCTTTATAGGGAACGTCAAAATCTCTCAGATCGAGGATGTGCGATATTTCAAGGCTGTCGAGTCCGTTCCGGCTGACGATTTTTTCGTTGTTTGTCAATATCACTTCTACGACGCCCGAGCCGACGGTGCCGTGCCCCATAACGGAAACTTTCATTGTTACTGACCTGAGATATCCTCGCGAATATCTTCCTTTCCACTCGTATTTTTTTCAAAATCCAAAAACATTCGCAATAATTGTACCACAAACGCCCAAGATAATAAAGAGAAATTTTAAATTTTTTTTAATTTATTTGATTTTGACGGTAATGCTATTGTTTTTTGCTCCTTTATGGTATAAAATATCCCTGTAAGAAAACAAAAAGGATGGTGATTGAAATGGACGAAGCCTTGAACAGGAAGAAAAAAGCTCTGATCAGCATTTTCTACTATGCGATAATCCTCGGGCTTTTCTATTTTTTCATGAGATATGCGTTCGGCATCTTTCTTCCGTTCCTGATCGCGATACTCATAGCGTTCCTTGTCCAGAGGCCGACTAACTTCCTTGACAAGAAGTTGCCGGTAAAACGCGGGATAATTTCCACGGTTCTGGTCTTGCTGCTGGTGTCGGTTATCGCGATATTCATCATCTTCGTTGGTGCGCAGATCGTCTCTGCGGTGAAAAACTTCGCTTCCTTCCTGTCGCACAAGATCGATTCGTTCCCCGATTTCTTCAACGCCGTTCAGCGGTGGGTTTACAAAAAGATCTCGTTCCTGCCCGACAACGCGGAAGCGGTCGTCCACAAGGCAATGGATTCTCTCATTGGAAGCCTGTCATCCCTTGCCGCGTCGAGCGAGGTTTCGAGCGCGACGAGCAACGTCGCCTCTTTCTCGGGATTCGACCTGAGCACGCTTTCCGGCCCCATCAGCGGGATCTGGAGTTTTGCAAAAGGCATTCCTTCATTGCTGATTTCATGCATCGTTTCGATCATCGCCGCCTGCTTTGTCGCCGCCGATTACGGCTGGCTGAAGAAATTTATAGTTCTCCAGTTCAAGGGCAAAAACCGTCTCATCCTCTCCAGATCAAAAGAGATTTTCCGTAGCTCCGTGCTTAAGCTCCTGAAGGCTTACGCGATAATTATTTTCATCACGTTTTGCGAAATGGCGCTTGGACTTAAGATCCTCAGCTGGCTCAACATCTACAAGGGCGGATACATTGTCTTCATCGCGATCATCACCGCCGTCGTCGACATCATGCCAGTCCTGGGAACGGGTACCATCCTCATCCCGTGGGCGATCTACTCCTTCATCATGGGAGCGCCGTCGATGGGCATCGCTCTGCTTGTGCTTTACGGCGTCATCACCGTCGCAAGGCAGTTCATCGAGCCAAAGCTCGTCGCGGGACAGCTCGGTCTTCCGCCGTTTGTGACGATCCTTGGTATGTACGTCGGTCTCAAGCTCTTCGGCGTTATAGGAATGTTGATGGTGCCGCTAATCATCATTATGCTCAAGCTCCTCAACGACGACGGCATAATCCACCTGTGGACGCCGTTCGAGAAAAAGCCTGTGGGCGCAAAAACAGACGCAGCCGCCTCCGAATCGAAAGCCGATACAGTTTCGGAGACAGACAAATAAATCCAAAGCCGGAACAATTCGGTTTTTTGAAAATAAAACAGATGATATTAAAAGGGACTGTCGCATTCAGCGAAAAGCGGGTAGCACCCGCAGGCAAGCCGTGCCGGCGGGGAAGCCCCGCTGCCATGCCGTGTTGGTGTTTATCAGATTTTTTAATTGAGTGCGCGAGCAGGAAGCGTGTTTGTAGGGGCGGATATCATATCATCCGCCCGCCAAAGTCAGATGTATTTTACGGCTATGTTTTCTTGCCTCCCCTGTGTAAGGGGAGGTGCCGAGGGACGAGGCGGAAGGGTTGTACGTTTCAATGTTTAGGAAAAACTTTAATTGTGCTGACAATCCCTCAGTCTGCTCACTGCGTTCGCATCCAGCTCCCTTTACAC
This sequence comes from Clostridia bacterium, assembly GCA_017454815.1. Lineage (GTDB taxonomy): Bacteria > Bacillota > Clostridia > Oscillospirales > Acutalibacteraceae > SIG575. Next base: position 9,211 of record JAFTCG010000011.1, on the reverse strand, counting down.
AAGGGAGCCAAGATTTGTCTCGCCTGCCAGCTCGCCCTCAATGCCGCAAATCAACTGCCTGCTCCCACGGCATTGATCAAACGGTACGTTTGCGCGAGCAGGAAGTGAAATAATATATCATATTATCTGCTCGCTCTCAATGCGGCAAATTTCCAACAAATCAACATGGCGTTGATCAAACGGTACGTTTGTACGAGCCGGTAAAGTAAATGAAAAGCAAAAAGGGTGATCGCACGAGATTTTCGACTGCGATCACCCTTTTTATTCTGATTTGGAAAGATAATTGCTCTTTCAAACGCTTTAATCCGACGTTTTTTCTCAATGCTTTTCGGCGCACCCTACCAATATTTGCGGTCGAGACTGCGGTACCTTACCGCTTCGGCAACGTGCCGCGGCAAAATTTTTTCCTCGTTATCAAGGTCTGCGATCGTCCTCGACACCCTGAGTATCTTATCGTACGCCCTTGCAGAAAGCGACATGCTCTCAAACGCTGACCTGACAAGTTTTTCGGCGTCGTCCGTCAGGCTGCAATATTGCCTTGTCTCGGCGGGAGTCATCTTTGCGTTGCAGTTTGTCGGGCTGTTTTCAAAACGCCTGTTCTGGATCTCTCTTGCGGCGTTGACGCGTTTTCTGATGTCGGCGCTTTTTTCGGCTTCAGACTTCTTTTTGATGTCGTTGTAATCGACCGGCGGCACCTCGATGTGGATATCCACCCTGTCAAGCAGCGGCCCGGAAACTCTCGCGAGATACTTTTCAACGGCTGACCTTGAGCAGGTGCACTCTTTCGTGGGATGGCCGTAAAATCCGCACGGGCAGGGATTCATCGCGCAAACAAGCATAAACGAGCTCGGATAGCTCACCGTCGCCTGCACCCTTGCGATCCTGATAACGCCGTCCTCGATCGGCTGACGCATCGTCTCGGTGATGGAGCGCGGGAATTCCGGCAGCTCGTCGAGGAACAGCACGCCGTTGTGCGCGAGCGACAATTCGCCCGGTTTCGGGATCGATCCGCCGCCCGAAAGCCCGGCGGGCGAAACGGTGTGATGCGGCGAGCGAAACGGTCTTGTTTTTATCATAGATACGTTTTCCGGCATCTCGCCGGCGATGGAATAGATCTTTGTCGTTTCAAGAGACTCGGTCTCGGTCATCTGCGGCAAAATCGAAGGGATCCTCTTCGCGAGCATCGTCTTGCCGGAGCCGGGAGAGCCGACCATGATGATGTTGTGTCCTCCCGCGGCGGCGACCTCCATCGCCCTCTTTGCTTCGTACTGCCCCATGACCTCGGAAAAATCTTCAACATAAACGTCCTCTCGAAGATCGGGATAATCTTCCTTTTTCACGCTCTCGAGCTTTTTCGTGCCGTTGATGTGGTTTATGACTTCCGCTATGTTTTCGACGGCAAAAACGTCGATCCCGCTGACGTAAACGGTTTCCGCGGCGTTGCCCTTGGGAAGGAATATTTTCCTGATCCCGTTTGCCGCCGCCTCTATCACCATCGGCAAAACTCCGCTGACTTTTCTGATCGTTCCGTCCAGCGAAAGCTCCCCTATGAACGCAGTATCGTCCGACACTTCGGGGATCTGGTTTGAGGAACGCAGAATCGCGATGAGGATCGGCAGGTCGTAAAAGGTTCCGTTTTTCTTCTTGTCCGCAGGGGCAAGATTGACGGTAATCCTGCTGATCGGGAAAATCATCTTGTTGTTTTTGATCGCTGAGTGGACTCTGTCCTTTGCCTCGCTGATCGAAGGAGTCGGCAGCCCGACGATGTCAAACTTCGGCAAACCTCTGGAAACGTCCGCCTCAACGTCGATCATGTAGGTTTCAAGCCCGAGAATTCCGATGCTTTTTATTCTTGAAAACATATAATTCACCCGTTATCCCATAAATGTGAAATTTGCCGTCATCTCTCCGCTCGCGGAGGTTTTGTCATCGCTGACAAGCAGCTCCTGTGACAGGCAGACGACGTATTCCGAGCCTGCGATGACGTCGTCGCTTTTTATCGGGCATTTTATGATCACAGTACCTTTTTCTTCGCCGTCGGATACAGTTATGTCATCGAAAACAGTAACCATTTTTATCGTGTCTTCTTTATAAAGATAGGTTACCCCCGACTCTTCTTCCTTTAACCCCTGCTCGTTGAGGTTTTTAACTTCGCCGGCGTTGACATTGACAAACAGGAAATATTTGTCGCCCTCTTTTTCTATCTTCGCTTCGTCGATGTCGGCGTTATATATCTCGTATTCGCTTATCCTTTCCAGCGTTGCAAAGAACTGATCCGACATTGCTTTTTGCACGGTGAATTTGACTTCTACTTCGCCGACGGAGGTTTTCGACGATTTCTCCGTCACGGTGTTGTCGGGCATTTTGAAAACATACGTCTCGCCGTCCTCGAAGGAAAAACCTTCTTCGACCTTTAAGCCGATCCCGACCTCACCTTTTTGCATGTCGTCGTTTTTCTGCGACGAATATTTTACTTCTCCGACGCTCACGCTGTAGCTTTTGCCGGTTGAGCCGATTTCAAGCACGCATTCTTTTGTGCCGTCGGAAACGTATTTGATCTCCTTGCTGTCATAAGGCGCGGAAATGCGCAGAGTAAAGCTGTCGGACGACTCGACGCTGACGCCCTTTACTGTGCCGTAATGCGTCACGGTGTCGGGGATTTTCTTTGCTATGGTCATCCCGGCGATAACGCCGCCCGCTACGATCGCCGCGGCGATCAGAATCACGAGGACGATTTTTGTCGTTTTTTTGTTGATCTGCTTGTTTTTGTTTTCCATTTTTATAAAATGCGCCTCCGTTCAACGGTCTGAAAAGTCGACAAATTTCACGTTTATTTGCCCTCGGAGCGTTATATAATTGATCCTGCGTTTCGGCGCGGATGATTTCAGCGTCCCAAAGCCCGTTGTCGATAAAAATACATATAAATTATTGTACATTTATTTCGATTCAAAGTCAAGATTTGGCTTCAATTTTAAAAAAATGAGCGTTTTCGGCTGTTTTTTGGTGTCATTATCGACAATTATAACTGCCCGTTTTTGGTTGTTTTTTACAAAAAAGAACAAATATTGCATCAAATTCATAAATTTTGACAAAAATGCTTTGACATTTTAAAAGAATTATGTTAAAATGACCATAAGTAATTGTTGCTTTACGCACGTATTGCACCCGAAGTGAGGTTTTTATGCAGGACAAATTCGGCTCTACGCCCGCTTTTGAGGAGATGACGAACGAACAGCTTGTCGCCTTCGCCAAGGACGGGGACGAAAAATGTTTCCGGCTCCTGCTCGACCGGCTTCAGGATGTCATCAAAAGCAGCGTGTCGCTTTATCTCGACCGCAGCGTTGAAAGCGAGGACGCCTTCCAGGAGGCAAACCTTGCGTTCCTCAACGCCGTCAGGCGGTATGATCCGGAGAAGAACGCTTCGTTCAGGACTTTTGCCGCCGTTTGCATCAACAACAGCCTTTTGAATTTTATCAAATCCAAAGGCTCGAAAAAGCTCGTGAACCAATCCGGCTTTTCCGACATCGACGATCCCTCGAACGAGATGCGCGAGGCCTCGGTCAACCCCGGGCCCGAGGAGGCTTTCATCGACCGCGAGCAGTATGCCCTGCTCGGCAGGATGATCCACGAGCTTCTTTCCCCGCTTGAATACGACGTTTTCACGAACTTCCTCGACGGGAAAAGCTATGAGGAGATCTCCTCGCTGCTTGGTCTCAACGTCAAATCCGTCGACAATGCAATGCAGCGTGTGAGAAAAAAACTGAGGAATATTTTAGGCTAGACACTGAGACGTTTATCCTTTAATATAAGAATTAAGAAAAGTCAAAGAGAGGTAAAAACATGTACGAAGACAAAACGTTGGTCTGCAAAGATTGCGGCAATGAATTCATTTTCACCGCAGGAGAACAGGAATTCTATGCAGAAAAAGGATTCGAGAACGAGCCGCAGCGCTGCAAAGAGTGTCGCATAGCCCGCAAGCGCGCCGCAAGACCGGAGCGCGAGTATTTTGACGCCGTATGCGCCGAATGCGGAGCCCCCGCAAGAGTCCCCTTCCAGCCCAGCGAGGGACGCCCCGTTTATTGCAGCGAATGTTTCTCCAAGATGAGAGAAGCTCAGGCAGAAGAATAAAACGCGAGATCGTTTTATTTTTAAACGTTTAAAAGCAAGAGCCGGCGAAAACCGGCTCTTGTTTTTTGCTGTTTTATTGTTTGCTGTATCAGGGGAGATAGAATCCGTTGAGCTTGTAGCGGCTTTCGATCAACCCCAACAATATCATACCAATGGACAGAAATCCTTTGCGAAAGAAAGCCATCAGCAGTTGGGTCACCGACGAAAGATCGTTCAAAGCGTCGTTTGCGTCTGAATCGTCCGTTTCGCCGCCGGAGCTCGTGCCGCCAACCGTTACGCTGCACTGAGCTTTTACTCCGTTGGACGAAGTTACCGTAATCTTTGCCGTGCCTTCTTTCAGCGCGGTTACGTTTCCGTTAGAATCAACCTTTGCGACGGCGGCGTTGGAGGAAGCGAAAGTCAAAGCTTGGTTCGCCGCGCTGCTTGGAGTTACGCTCGCGTTGATCTTTGCCTTGTCGCCGACGTTCATGGAAAGCTTTCCGGTCGAAAGCGAAATGCTCGTGACGGGCGACGAGGTGGTGTACAACGGAGTTGCATATGCGACAACATACTGTCCGCTGTAAGTTGCGCCGTATTGCGGCCTTGTGAGCATCTGGACTTTTCCGCCGCAGTTGCCCTCGATGATCTTGATGTTTGAGCCTTCGGTGGAATGGACTATGCCGACGTGGGCCAGCGCATCAGGGTTGGTGGTGTTGTAGCTCGCCATGAAGCAGATGTCGCCCCTTTTGGGAACGTATCCGTCGGATTTGTGGTGTATCTGGGAGCTGTTGAAAGACTTGTAGATCGCAGTACAGCCTGCGTTGCGGGCGATCACGCTCGTGGGGATGCCCGCCTCGTTAGCGCACCAGCAGACAAACATGCCGCACCATGAAACTCCCCTGTAGTTGTAGCCGACGACTTTCGTCATCCAGTCGTTGTACTTCGTGATGTTCGAGCCGGGTTCAACGTAACCGATCTGAGTGCTCGCCACGCCGACGATGTCCTCGCATTGGTTGCCGGTGTTGGAATATGTGTTGGGATAGGCGTCGATACTGTTCGCGGCAAAAGCGCCCAAAGACGACGACAAAGCGAAAAACGCAACGGCTGTAAACAGTATCAGGGCTATCGGTTTTCTGATATTTCTTTTCATAAGGCTTCCTTTCCGACCTCGGTCGAATCAGATTTATCGATTTTGCCTTATTATTCTATCACACATTGCCCTGCGTTTCTATCGTCACATTACACTAAGATTTGTAACGCTTTTTGTTAAAAGTTACAAAAGTGTTACAAAAACGGTCGAATTCTGTAATTTTTGTAATTTTTAAGCGTGTGAAAAGGACTGTTGTATTCAGATGAAAACGACGAATCAAAGCGTTTAAACATAGTGCTGTTTTTTTCAGATAGAATGAAAAACGGATGATCGCAGTTGAAAATTTCATACGATCATCCTTTTTGATTGTCTTGCTTTAATATTTTTCGCCGATCACGCCGGTGCGCCGTCGGGGAGAGGTTTGATTATCTTTCGGTAAACGTAGGCAAACCCCAGGACGCTGACGATGACCGACATTATTTCGGCTATGGGGAAGGCAAACCACACGTTGGTCACGTCGCCCGTGAGCGAGAAGAGGTATGCGACCGGGACGAGAACGACGATCTGCCTCGAGATCGAGACGAGCATGGAGAACACGCTTTTCCCGAGCGCCTGGAAAACGGAGCCCAGCGCAATGCAGGCTCCCGCAAAGACAAAGCACACGCTTATTATCCTGAGCGCGGGCACGCCTATCGCCATCATATGCTCCGAGGCGTTGAAAAGCTTGAGCATTTCATGCGGCAGGAGCTGCATCACGGCAAACCCCGTCAGCATTATCGTTGCGGCGGAAATGATCGCGACCTTTATCGTTTTGACCATGCGCTTTCTGTTTCGCGCGCCGTAGTTGAAGGCTATAATCGGGATAACGCCGTTGTTGAGGCCGAAAACAGGCATGAATACAAAGCTCTGGAGTTTGAAATAAACCCCGAAAACTGCAGCTGCGGTTTCCGTGAACGAGATCAAAATCTTGTTTATCAAAAAGTTCATCACGGAACCTGTGGCAACCATCAAAACGGAGGGAATACCAATATAGTAAATTCTTCCCATGATCGCAAAGTCGGGGCGGTAGTTTTTGAAGGTGACTTTTATCTCTTTGTTGAATTTATGGTTGCAGACGATCGCAAGAGTGCAGGCAACGATCTGACCCAGAACTGTGGCATACGCCGCTCCGGCAATGCCCAGCTTCGGAAACGGGCCGATACCGAATATCAACAGTGGATCGAAAATTATGTTGACTATCGCGCCGGTGCCCTGGGTAAACATCGTGAAGATCGTCTTGCCCGTCGACTGCATCAGCCTTTCAAACATCAGCTGGCCGAAGATGCCGAAAGAGAGAAGGCAGCAGATGTTCAGATAAGTTGCGCCGTATGATACGATCTCCGAAACGTCGGTCTGGGTTTTGAAAAACCAGCGGGTGTTCGTCAGCCCGATAACGAAAAAGATCAAAAATCCGACTATCGCAAGCACGACGCCGTTGGAAGCGATTTTATTCGCGCGCTCATAGTTTTTCTCGCCGAGACTTTTTGACAAAAGCGCGTTGACGCCGACCGCTGTGCCTGCGGCCACGCCTATCATAAGATTCTGGATAGGGAACGAGAGCGACACCGCCGTAAGCGCTTCTTCGCTTATCCTGGAAACGAAAATGCTGTCAACAACGTTGTACAACGCCTGGATCAGCATCGACGCCATGATAGGCAGCGACATAGTTATTACAAGTTTTGTGATGGGCATAACGCCCATTTTGTTTTCTTTCATCTCCACTTCCTGACCGGATCCTTTCAAAAATATATAACGCAAAGTATTGTAACACAACCGATAAAAATAATCAACAGAAATGTGGCGAAGTTTTGATTTTTGTTAAACAATTTTCAAAACCACGAAATCTCAATAAAAGGGGGGAGCAACTCAGATAAAAATAGAGAGCAGTTAAAAAACTGCCCTCTTTGGTGGACGTTAACGGACTTGAACCGCTGACCCTTCGCACGTCAAGCGAATGCTCTACCAGCTGAGCTAAACGTCCGGATGACGAAGCTATTATACAACAGCGCAGACGCTTTGTCAATAGCAAAAAACAAAAAGTTGCCGAAAATCGGGAATCTGCCGAAAGTGTTTGCGCCGGAATCACCCTTTGGGCTATGAAAATCGGGCAGGAGGAACGTTCGATCATTCTCCCTGCCCGTTTGTTTAGATTTTTAAAGCTCTATCCTCGCAAAGCTTTCGGCAGATATTTCGCCGAAAAGCCCTTTTGGGGCTTCAGCCTTGCTCAGTCCTGCGCAAAGCGGATCAATACCAGATCCATCCTAAGAATATGGCCTTGATGATAATCTGCCACCACGTGAGCTGAACGTTGACGTTACAGGTCGTGGTAAGGGTTTTTCCGGTTGCATCGGTCACATTTACGGTAACGGTCGTTGACAAGCCGGTAAAGAATCCGAACTTTTTCAGGCTTGTAACTTTTCCGTCTTTGTCAACGGAAACAACCGACGTATCGGACGGCGTGTAGGTTACGGATTTGACCTCTGCGCCATCCTCTTTGTCGACAGAGAGTTTGATCGTGCCTGATCCATGGTATGTGATGGTAATATCTTCTGCCGTGACTTTGGTGACGTAGTGCGGAAGTCTCTTCCAATGTGCATAGAGCGTAATGTCGCCGCCGATGTGGGCATCCGAATCGTATTTCATTCCATCGTCTTTAGCCGAGTACCAGCCGAGGAATTCGTAGTCATCTTTGGTCGGAATGGGCATATTTTCGCCCATCGTGCCGCCTTTTACAACCTTGAGGGGAGCGGGAGTCTCTTTTGCGCCGTTTCCGTCGAACGTTACAATGACGTAATTATAGTCAAGGAAATAGCACGGGATTTTGTTGCTCCTTGCATAGTTGGCAACGGCCGTGTTCGACGAGTAGCAATAGAGCTCAATGTTCGGGCAACCGTCGACTATGCCGAGACCGATCTTTGATTCATCGTCGATGCCGTTGTCGTTGAACTGGAGCTTCTTGAGGTTTACACAACCTTTGAACGCATAGTCTGCGACACCTTTTGTGCCTCCTCTGACCTCGTAGCTCTCGCCGATATTGGGCCTTGCCTCGATGACAAATCCGTCGATATAGAGCACGAAGCCAATCCAGTGGCTATCATAGCAATCAGTGCCTTTGAAGGCGTCTTTGCCGATATTTGTCAGGCTGGACGGGAACGAGAATTCCGTCACGCCGTATCTGTTCTGGAATGCTCCTTCAGCGATGCATTCGGTGCCTGTTTTAACCGTTATCGTGCCTTCGACATTGGGTTTGGATGAGATCAGGTAAGCTCCGATGTAGAGGATACCGTCTTCCCAGTTCGCTGCCGTTGCCTCGTAGGCGGTCTTGGCGAATGCTTCTTTTCCGATATGGTTTACTTTCTTGCCGATGGTGATGTTATCGAGCGAAGTGCAGCCGTAGAACGCATTGTTTTCGATGTTTCTTACGCCGTTTGGAATGGCGATTTCAGTCAGCGAGGTGCAGAACGCGAACGCAAAAGCTCCGAGCTCCTTGACGCTGTTGGGGATCGAAACCGCATCCAGGCCGGTGCATTCTTCAAAAGCGCCTTCGCCGATCGCTTTTGTTCCGTTGCCGATGGTGAGATCGGCGAGGTTTTTACAGCTGGAGAAAGCGTATTTGCCGATTCTTGTAGATTTCTCGTTATTCTCGGCGATCGTTACCTTTTCAAGGTTAACGCAGTCCGCAAAAAGCCAATCGCCGACGTTTTCAACGCCCGAGTTGATATTTACGGATCTGATCAGCGGATTGCCCTTGAAGGGGCTGACGTTGTTCAGATCGAAGTCGTTCATTTCGCCCGTTCCGCTGATGGAAACAGAGCCTGTTGCCTCATTGTAGTTCCAAATGACGTTTTCGCCCAGCTTGCCTGTTTCGCTGATGCCGTAGCTGAGCTTTAAATTCCTCTCGAGGGCATAGTTGTATGCAGTGCTTGCGTAGTTGCAGCCGATGGTGATGTCGTCGCAGCCGTAGAAGGTCTCGGG
>JAFTCG010000096.1 GCA_017454815.1 Clostridia bacterium | reverse complement strand
GACCACAAAAGCTGCAAGTCCGATAAAAACTAACACGGCATAGCAGCGGGGCTTCCCCGCCGGCAACCTGCCGCCCGTGCTTTCCCTTTGCAAGTGTGCAGGATTGTGGCATTTATCCACAAGTTGATTTGTTTGACAGATTAGTTGTTATGACAAGAAAAGAGTTGTAATATAATCGGCTCTCCCGATAACGGAGAGCCGGTTAGCTTTTTGTGCCGTTTTAAATAGAACAATCAACATTTACAAGTATTGAAAAAAGGTCTTTGGTGTGGTATAATTAGCGGGCAAATAATCCGAACAGGAGAATTTCCATGGAGTTTAAAAATTTGCTCGACGCACACATACATACCGCAAACTCATATGACGGGCATCATTCTGCGATGAGGATGTGCGAAGCGGCGGTCAAAAAAGGAATCCGATCGCTGACTTTCACCGATCACTGCGAGGTTGACATTTTCAAAGAGGGTAATTTCGAGACGGCGATGAAACACTCGGTCGTCGAGGCGGCAAAATCGAAATCTGCTTTCACGGGAGTTCTGCTTGTGAACATAGGCATCGAGCTCGGCCAACCCTGTTACGATGTCGAAACAGCCGAAAGGATCATTTCCGATTTCAGCTATGACCAGGTCATCGGCTCGATCCACAACCTTCGGGGAGAAAAGGATTTTTATTTTATCGAAGACTATAAAAAAATTGACGTTTACTCCACCCTCAACGAATACTTTGACGAGATCCTTACAATGATAGAGTGGGGGAAATTCGACGTTTTGGCACACCTTGACTATCCGCTGCGTTATGCGGTGGGAGAGCAGAAGATCGACGTTGACATGAGCAGGTTTTCCAAAAAAACGGACGAGGTGCTGAAGCTGCTCGCAGAAAAGGAGATCGCCCTTGAAATCAACACTTCCGGGCTCAGGCAGGCGATCGGCAGGACGCTCCCCGGGGTTGAAATGCTGAGGCGGTACAAGCAACTCGGCGGAAAAATGATCTCGATAGGATCGGACGCCCACATGGAGGAGCACGTCGGCGCAGGCGTTGAGGAAACCATGGCGATCGCCAAGGATTGCGGGTTTGATTGCGTCACGCTTTTCCAGAAACGGCTTCCCGTCCAAATACCCATAGAGTGAGGAGAAAACCATGATAAAAGTAAAAGCTCCCGCAAAAATCAACCTATGCCTCGACATCCTCTCGACGCTGGAAAACGGTTATCACAGCGTCTGGATGGTCATGCAAAGCGTCGGGCTTTATGATACTGTTACGGTTGAAAAAACCGCAAGTGCAACGATTGAAATCGAATGTGACAGGAAAGACGTCCCTACAGATGAGAAAAACATTGCGTGGTTGGCGGCAGAAAAATTCTTCGAATCAACCGGAATCACAAATCCGGGATTAAGGATCAAGATAGAAAAAAACATTCCCTCAAGCGCAGGACTTGCCGGCGGCAGCTCCGACGGCGCGGCAGTACTTGTCGCTTTGAATAAAATATTCGGCACAAATTTCAGCGAACACGAGCTGTGCAAAATAGGCGCAAAAGTCGGCGCGGATGTTCCGTTTTGCATCACAGGGGGTACTGTGCTCGCCCAGGACATCGGCCAGATAATGGCTAAGCTGCCCGATTTTGACGGCAAAAGCATTGTGATAGTCAAGCCGGATAGGAGCGTTTCGACAAAAGAAGCTTACGAAAGCTTTGAAAAAAAGCAGAAGGTCAGGCACCTTGACACTTCAAACATACTTCACCTGTGCGCCAAAGGCGAATACGACAGGGCGATGATATATTTTGAAAACGTCTTTGAACAGCTTATCGAAGTGCCCGAACGCGTCGACATAAAAGCACATATGCGTTCCTTCGGATGCGAGTTCACGCTCATGAGCGGAAGCGGACCGTCGGTATACGGCGTTTTCGAGGATGAAAATAACGCAGAAAAATGCGCGGAAAAATGCCGCGAAAAATACAGCGACGTATTTGTCTGCAAAAGCGAAAAAACAGGTTGCAGCATCGTTGAATAAACGGGAGAAAATGCGATCATAATGATTCCGGAAAGGAATGATCGTATGAAAAAATTCGCAATTTCTCTGTTCGTCGGGCTACTTGCTGCGGCTTTGGTTTGCGTCGGCGGATTCATAAAAACAAGCGAGAGGATAAGCGGCGACGTTTTGCGGCTTCACGTTCTGGCAAATTCCGATTCCCGAAAGGATCAGGAGCTGAAGCTGAAAGTCAGGGATGCTGTTCTCGAAGAAGGTAAAAACATTTTCGGCGGCGAGATAAACGTCGGCAACGCCCGGGAAAAAATTTCTTCTGAAAAAGACAGGCTGATAAAAACAGCGCGGGACGTCATTTCACAAAACGGTTTTGACTATGACGTTGACATTTTTGTTAAAAAAGAATTCTTTGACACCAGAAGCTACGGCGACCTCACGCTTCCCGCAGGAACGTACACTGCCGTCAAGGTGGAGATCGGGGAGGCTACGGGACATAATTGGTGGTGCATAATGTTCCCGCCGCTTTGTCTGCCCGCCGCGCAGGAGAAAACGGACGTTAACCTGTATCTCGACAAACAGGAAGTAAAAGTTGTAAAAAGCGACCCGGATTACGACGTCAGGTTCAAGGTCGTCGAATGGTATGAGAAAATAAGAGAATATTTCCGAAAGGAGTGATGGGTTTTGAAAATAATTGCCCACAGAGGCGCGAAAAATCTTGCGCCGGAAAACACAGTTGCGGCGTTCAAAAAAGCAGCAGAAATAAAAGCGGACGGGATAGAAACCGACGTACATCTTACGAAAGACGGGACGATCGTGCTTTGCCACAACAGGACGATCGACGAAACCTCCGACGGCGTCGGCGAAATATCCGAAATGACTTTCGACGAATTGCGGAGATATGATTTCGGCTCGAAATTTTCGTCCGAATTTGCGGGAGAGAAGATCCCGACGGCAGATGAGTTTCTCGACTGCTGCGGACCGCTCAACAAAATAATAATCGAAATAAAAGCTCCCGAGGACGGCTTTGATCTCGTCGACAAAACGGTCGAAGCGGTCAAAAAACACGGTCTTATCGGCAAGACTGTTTTTTCAAGCTTTTCGCTCGAAGCCTTGCACAGATGCAAAGAGCTTGACGCATCGGCACGCACGGCGATGCTGTTTGATATGCGCACGAAGTTTGCCGCAGAGATCCTGAACGATCCGAAATCATTTTGCGACGAAAACGGGATAGAGGAGCTTCACCCGATAATTCTTTTCATAAACGAGGAGTTCATCGGAAAATGCAACGAAAACGGCATTGAAACATACTTCTGGACAGTCAACGATGCGGGCGCCAAGGGCGATCTTGTAAACATGGGTGTGTCGGGGATAATTACCGACGTGCCGGAACTTTTTATTTAAGGTTGAAATATTTTTTATTTTAAGATATAATATCTTCCAGTAAACTACGAAAGAGGTTTTTTAAGTGGCAGAAAACAAAAAAATGGTCGAAGAGATCACTTCAATGGAAGAGGATTTCGCGAAGTGGTACACCGACGTTGTAAAAAAAGCTGAGCTTGCTTCATATTCATGCGTAAGGGGATGTATGGTCGTCAGGCCCTACGGCACTGCGCTGTGGGAAAACATCAAGAACGAGCTCGACTCAAGATTCAAGGCAACGGGTCACGAAAACGTCATGATGCCGATGTTTATCCCCGAAAGCCTGCTCCAGAAGGAGAAGGATCACGTTGAGGGCTTTGCCCCCGAGGTTGCGTGGGTAACCCACGGCGGCGAGGAAAAGCTCGCCGAAAGGCTTTGCGTCAGACCGACGTCCGAAACTCTGTTTTGCGACCACTATGCGCAGATAATCCATTCATACCGCGACCTGCCGAAGCTCTACAACCAGTGGTGCTCGGTCGTCCGTTGGGAAAAGACGACAAGGCCGTTCCTTCGCACGATGGAGTTCTTCTGGCAGGAGGGGCACACAATGCACGAAACTGCCGAGGAAGCCATCGAAGAAACGGAGAGAATGCTCAACGTCTACGCCGATTTCTGCGAAGAATGCCTTGCGATCCCGGTCGTAAAAGGCAAAAAAACCGATAAGGAAAAGTTTGCCGGCGCAGAATCTACATACACTATCGAAGCCCTTATGCACGACGGAAAAGCTCTCCAGAGCGGCACGAGCCACTATTTCGGCGACGGATTCTCGCGCGCATTTGAGATCGAGTTTACAGGCAGAGATAATACTCTCCAATATCCTCATCAGACTTCGTGGGGAATGTCCTCCAGGATCATCGGCGCCGTCATCATGACGCACGGCGACGACAACGGACTTGTTCTTCCTCCTGCTGTCGCTCCGACTCAGGTGATCGTTATCCCGATCGCCGCCCACAAAGAAGGCGTGAAGGAAAAAGCCGCCGAGCTGACGCAGAGGATCTCCGCGTTCTGCCGCGCTGCCATTGACGACAGCGACAATTCCGCCGGCTGGAAATTTGCCCAGCACGAGATGAAAGGCGTTCCGCTCAGGCTTGAGATCGGCCCGAAGGATATCGAGAAAAACCAGTGCGTTATCGTCCGCAGGGACAACAGGGAAAAAGTTTTCGTTTCCCTTGACGAGCTTGAAGACAAGATACCCGAACTGCTCCAAGCCGTTCACGACGGGCTTTACGAAAAAGCTCTTGAGCGCCGCAACGCGATGACTTACAGCGTCGACAACCTCGACGACATGATAAAATCAGCCGACGAACGCCCCGGCTTTATCAAAGCGATGTGGTGCGGAAGCCTCGAATGCGAGGAAAAACTCAAAGAAGTTGCGGGCGTAACTTCAAGATGCATTCCGTTTGAGCAGGAAAAGATCAGCGACAAATGCGTCTGCTGCGGCAAGCAAGCAAAGCATATGCTCTATTGGGGCAAAGCGTATTAAGAACTACGCTGAAACCAAAAAAACAAATGAGATGACAGCGACGATCGAAAGCGCTATCATCTCATTTTTTAATGTGTAAAAACCCATAAAAACCAAAAAGTCAGACATCCTGGTGGAATTCGGCGAACTTCAGACCTTCGTTTTTGTCGAGCGCCCACTGCACAGTCCAGTTGCCGTTGAAGATAAGGTAGTTGTTACCCCTGACGTCCTGCACCCAGCGGGTGTCGTTGGCGAGGTTGCAGTTGTCGGCGTTGAATTCTTCCGGGGCGACGACTCTGCGTATGAGGTCGTGGGGAAGATCCTGGCGGGTGTATTCCACGCCGTATTCGCTCTTCATCCTGAATTTCAGCACATCGAACTGGAGCATACCGATAACTCCGACGATAACCCTTTCCATGCCGCCGCCGGGGGCGAAGAAAATGCGTATTGCACCTTCCTGGGCGATCTGGTTCATGCCCTTTGCGAACTGCTTGCGCTTCATCGAATCGACCTGCTCGATGACGGCAAAATGCTCGGGAGCAAAGGTTGGGATGCCGGTAAAGCTCAGACTTGTCGATTTGTCGCAAACCGTGTCGCCGATGGAGAAGATGCCGGGGTCAAAAACGCCGATAATGTCGCCGGCATAAGCTTCGTCGATAACATCGCGCTCCTGCGCCATCATCTGCTGGGGCTGTGAAAGGCGCAGAGTTTTTTCGCCCTGAACGTGGAGATATTCCGTGCCTCTTTCAAATTTGCCCGAGCAGATCCTCATGAATGAGATGCGGTCGCGGTGGGCTTTGTTCATGTTCGCCTGGATCTTGAAGACAAAGGCGGAAAATTTGTCGTCGAACGGGTCGACCGTGTCGCCGCTCTCGGTTTTCCTTGGGAGGGGAGAAGTCGTCATCTTCAGGAAGTTTTCAAGGAACTGCTCAACGCCGAAATTGTTCAGCGCCGAGCCGAAAAATACGGGGCTTAATTTGCCGCAACGCACCTGTTCGAGGTCAAAATCGTTGCCTGCGCCGTCAAGCAGCTCCGTCTGAAAATAGAGCTGTTCGCGCAGATCCACACCGATGAGCGAGTCGAGCTTTTCCGTCTCGTCAAAGCTGCATTCGATCGCTTCAAGCCTGTTTCTGCCGCCGTGGAAATTGTCGTAGGTCAGGATCTTTTTTTCAACCCTGTCGTAGATCCCTTTGAATGTGACGCCGCAGCTTATCGGCCAGTTGATCGGGAAAGTCGAGATACCGAACTCTGTTTCAAGCTCGTCGAGCAGCTCGAACGGATCTCTCGCCTCGTGGTCGAGCTTGTTGATGAAGGTGAAGATCGGGATTCCCCTCATCGCGCAGACCTTGAAGAGCTTTCTCGTCTGCGGCTCAATGCCCTTTGCCGCGTCGATGACCATGACTGCGCTGTCCGCCGCCATAAGCGTGCG
>JAFTCG010000095.1 GCA_017454815.1 Clostridia bacterium | reverse complement strand
TCGCTGTGCGCAATAATGAGGAATAACCGGCAGTAACGAAGCTTTTGCTTTTGTTGTTGCCGTTTATTTATAATATATCATAGTAAAAATATTAAAGGGAGGATCAATATGAAAAGAATTTTGAAGAAAACATTTGCAATTGTCATTTGCCTTGCGCTTTTGCTGGGCATGGCACCTCTCAGTAGCTTGACGGACATTTTTTCCGTTAAAGCTTCGGCAGCTGTGGTGGAGGCCGGACAGTGTGGTGAAAATGTCTATTATTCTCTTGACACAAACGGAACCCTCACAATTTCCGGCACGGGGGACATGTATGAATACGGCTTAAATAGCAGTAATCCGTTTTACAGGAACAATAGAAACATTAAATCTGTAATCATCGAAGATGGAGTGACGAGCATCCCAACTGATTCGTTTTTTGGCTGCATCCGATTAACTAGCATAACGATTCCGGACAGCGTAACGAGCATAGGCAGTGGTGCGTTTTATGAATGCACCGAATTAACAAGCATAGAGATTCCTGACGGTGTAACGAGTATCGGAATTGGTACGTTTCAACACTGCTCCGGATTAACAAGCGTGATAATTCCGAGCAGCGTGATAAAAATTGACGATAATGCGTTTTCCGGTTGCACCGGATTAACAAGCGTGACAATTCCGAACAGCGTGACAAGGATCGGAGTATTTGCGTTTTATAATTGCACCGGATTAACAAGCATAGAGATTCCGGGCAGTGTCACGAGCATCGGCAATGATGCGTTTTCCGGTTGCACCGGATTAACGAGCGTAACGATCCCGAGCAGCGTGAAGCACATCGGTGAGGAAGTTTTTTCAGAGTGTACCGGATTAACAAGCATAGAGATTCCGGACAGCGTAAAGAGCATCGGCTTTAATGCTTTTTCTCACTGCAACGGATTAACAAACGTAACGATACCCGGCAGCGTGACGTCCATCATCAATGGCGCGTTTCGTTACTGCACCGGATTAACAAGCGTGACGATCATGAGCAGTATGACAAGTATCGAAAGTGATGCTTTTGAATACTGCACAGGACTAACTATTCGCGGCTTTAGAAACAGTACGGCTCAGGTATATGCACAACAATACAACATCCCGTTTGAGTTTTTGGGAGACTATGCCTACCTCGATTTAATCAAAACTGCGGGTGCAACTTCTTCCATAGAAGGTACAACGATCACTCTTACGGCAGACGAAGGAGCAACAATGGTCAGCTTCTATCCGACGCTCATCGACGGTTCAACCGTCACATTCTCCAACCTCACCGGCGGAGCAAAGACTTCCAAGAGCGGAACGCTTTATTCCAAGGCGGACGGAAGCGCAACAGCTACAATAAATGGTACGGAATATACAATAGTATTCGACTTTGAAGAAGCATTAACGCTTGAAGAGAATATCAAGTTTGCAAACGCAACGGCTTCTCTTGACGGAACAACCATCACCCTCACCGCCGACGACGGTGCAACGACAGTATCCTTCTATCCGACGCTTAAAGACGGCACGGCTGTAACCTTCTCCGGCAAGACCGGCGGCGCGGCGGTTTCCAAGAGCGGAACGCTCTATGCAAAATCCAACGGAACAGCTGTCGCCACGATAGGCGGAACTGACTATACCATCGTCTTTGACTTCGGAGCGGAAGAGATTGCGCTCGAAGACAACATCAAGTTTGCAAACGCAACAGCGGTTGTAAACGGCAATACGATCACTTTGACAGCCGATGAAGGAGCAACAACGATAAGTTTCTATCCGACGCTCAAAGACGGATCAACCGTAACATTCTCGAACCTTACGGGCGGCGCAAAGACTTCCAAGAGCGGAACACTTTATTCAAAGACGGACGGCAGCGCAACAGCCACAATAAACGGAACGGAATATACAGTTATCTTCGACTTTGATGAAGCTGTCCCGATTGAAGACAACATCAAATTTGCAAATGCAGCAGCAACGGTCAGCGGTACTACCATTACTTTGACAGCGATCGACACTTCCAAACAGATCAGCTTCTATCCAACGCTCAAAGATGGATCGGCAGTAGCAATTTCCAATCTCACCGGCGGCGCAAAAGTTTCCAAGAGCGGAACGCTTTATTCAAAATCAGCCGGAACGGCAACAGCCACGATCGATGGAACTGATTATACTGTAGTATTTGTTTTCTGAAAAACAGAATAAGAACGAGAGAGGTGGAAATTGAACAAGTCCAGTAAAAACGGACAATAGAAAAAACACCCCTACGCACTTATGAAGAAGCTCGTCTTATCATAAGTGAATACATCCACTTTTACAACTATCAGCGCATCCGGCTCAAAACAAAACTGACACCGATGGAATATCGGCGCCAGTTCGTTGCTTGAAAATTTAGTATTGTGTCATAGCGACCTCTTTTTTGTGCTGTCCGTACAATTTGGGGCAGTTCACATTTAGCAAAAAAGTGGGTAGCATAAAAACAAAAGGATGGTCGTGCAGTATTTCAAACACGATCATCCTTTTGATATTTATCTAATAAGTGACGTTCTGAACAAAAAAGCTTTAATTCGTCGTTTTCGTCCGAACTCGACAGCCCCATGCCGTTTTATTTTTTAACTTTCTCCGAGTTTGCGTAAATCTCGTGCATTTTTTCGTCGCTGTAGTGCTTGTCGAGGAAGCTTTCGTATCGGTTTTTCGGGGCGATGCCTTGTTCGCGCTCATTCATCCTCAACGCCGCCGAAGCGGAGAGGATCGAATCGAAGATAAAGAAAACCACGAACGCGCACAGTATCACTTTTTCAAACGGGATACGCACGTTGTTGAATATCTTCGTCATCAGGGGTATCGCGAGCTTGACCCAGGCAATCCCGAGCAATCCCCAAAACACGGAATACAGCAGGCAAACCCTGCCGTTGATGTTTAGCGGAACGTCGCTGTAGTCCCAGGCTACGGAGCCGAAAACGATCTCCTGACCCAGCGAACAGATGTATTCGACCGCCGTACCGCTGACGAAGGAAACGAGGAATATCTCCCACATCGGCTTGCCGATAAAATGGACGAGCAGCAAAGTCAGCAACACCGCGCCCATCCCATATGCAACGCTGAGGTGGCCGAGGACGAGCGATTTACGGCTTTCGATATGCCCGATCCTGATGAGGCACCAGATCGTTTCAACAAGGTAACCGGCGTAGCAACCGGCGATGAAAACCCAGATATACTGATGAGGCTTGATCTTTACCATTCGGTTCACTCCCTTAAAAAATCAGTTGTTGAACGCAATCTTCGCTTTTTTGAAAACAACTACGACGATGGGGATGACTACGCTCTGGAACGCAATTCCCACCAGCGCGGGGATAAGGTGGTTTGAGATAAAAACTTCGGGGGCGAGATCGGTGCCGGCGAAGAATATCGTGATCAGATATTTCAAAACGAAGTAAGTGGTTTTTGCCGCGAGCAGCGATATGGCGGTGTTCAGGGCGTAGAACGGGAGTTTTGCCGGCAGCGACCGGAAAAGATAACCGCCGAAGCAGCCGCAAACGGCGAGCTCAAAGCTGCAGCAGACGACGTCGGAAAGCGGGGCAGGGGAAGAAAACAGCAGGAATTTTAAAAGCGGCGCCGCAAGCCCGATGAAAAATCCGAGCGGCCCTCCGCAGACGAACGAGCCGAGCAGAACGGGGATATGAACGGGCATGAGAGTATTTTCAACGTTGGCGTCAATAATTGAAAAGAAGGAGAACGCAACCGCGAGCGTCGTGAAGATGACGCTGAAAACGAGCCTTTTTTTGAAAGAGGCTTTGTATTTTCTGTCTTCAGGCAAAACACTTTCTTCTTCTTCGTTTGCGAAAACGCTTTCGTATATCTCAGCCAAGCGAAACACTCCTTTCGCCTAATTTTATCACAATCATAAGAATTTTGTCAATATTTGACATATACCTTGCGAGGGTATATAATTTCAGACAGAACATTATCTTTTGGAGAAAGGGAAAACCATGAAACAGTTTTCAGAGAAGTTTAAGAGCCCGGACAGTTTTTTCGCACCGGAAAAACTGTTTGTCAGGCTGTTGATTTCATGGGTGTCGGCGTGCTTTTTCATCGGCGTGAAGAGCAGCATAATCATGACCGACAAAAAGTTCCTGGCCGGCGAGAGCGTGCTGATGACTCTCGTGATGACCGGCGCGATGTTTGCGGCGGTCAACGGCTTGTTTTTTGTCTTGCACAAGGTTGATTTTCGTGCCTTTGAATATGAAAGCATCGTCTTGCTCGTCTGCACCGTGGCGTATTTTTCCTATTGTCTTTCGCTTGACGGCGACGTTTATCTCGTCGCGGCTCTGTGCGCGATAGTCTGCCTTTGCTGCTGTTATGCTTGCGAAAAGAACGGGCGGCTGTTTTGCATCGGCGACATACGGGAAAAGAATGCCAAAAAGTTCGTGGCGGTTTTTGCTTTTGTGTCGCTGTGTTTTCTCCTTGCGGTCGGGGTGTTCAGGTGCCTGACCTTTTCGTCGCCCAACTACGACCTCGGGATTTTCACGAATATCGCGTATAACCTGAAAACGAAGCTCATCCAGTACAACACCTGCGAAAGGGATTCGCTCATCACTCATTTTCAGGTGCACGTTTCCCCGATCCTTTATCTTCTGACGCCGATATATTTCTTTTTTCCCTCGGCGATAACGCTCCAGGTGGTGCAGGCTATGCTCGTTTGCTCGAGCGTGATACCTGTTTACCTGATCTGCAAAGGCAGGAATATATCAAACAAGCTGACCGTCGCGCTTTGCATCATATGCACGTTCTTCCCGCCACTGTCCACGGGCACTTTCTACGATTTCCACGAGAATGCGTTTTTGCCTGCGCTGATATTGTGGATGCTGTATTTTTACGAGAAAAAAAGATACGTCCCGATGTTCATCTTTGCTCTTTTGACTCTGAGCGTCAAGGAGGACGCGAGCATATACGTTGCGTTTTTCGGTCTGTATCTGATGACTCAGAAGGGCGATCGGCTCAAAGGGCTTGCGCTCTCGGTTTTGAGCGTGGTTTACGTTTTCCTTTGCATATATTTTATCAACAAATACGGCTTCGGAGCGATGACGAACAGGTTTTCCGACCTGATCACCGACAAAAGGCTGGGGCTCATCAGCATTGCGGCAACGGTCATCCTCGACCCGGTCTACGTCATAAAAAACTGCGTCAGCGAGGAAAAGTTCGCCTTCATCCTGCAGGTCATGGCGCCGCTGCTGTTTTTGCCTTTTGCGACGAAAAAGCTTTCAAGATATATCCTGCTCGGGCCGTTTGTGCTGATGAATCTGATGTCGACGTATAAGTATCAGCATTCGATATACTTCCAGTATATGTTCGGGGTGATACCGTTGTTGACTTACACCGCCGTTTTGAATGCGTCACAGCTGTCTGCAAAGGCGAAAAGGAAAGCCGTCTGCTGCTGCGTCTGCGCGACAATGCTGTGCTTTTTCGCTTTCGTTGTGCCGAAGACTTACTACGTCCCGAAGTATTTCTCGTCCTACGAAAAATACAAGACGATATCCGAAACTCTCGACAGGATACCGGACAACGTTTCTGTCAGCGCGCCGGCGTTTTATCTGCCGCACCTTGCCAACCGCGACAAGATCTATGAAAACGAATATACGGACAATTCGGCCGAATATCTCGTTTTTGATCTGAGATACAAGCAGGAGAAAACCGCGCAAGCCAAGGTCGATCTCATGCGATATGAGCTTGTTGAAATGCATGAGGGTCTGATCGCTGTTTACAGGGTAAGGACGGGATAAGTGATGCTGATTTTTCTTTTGATCGTTTTTGCCGTTTCCCTCGCGGGCGTAAAGCTGAGCGCGAAAGGCGGCTTCCATGAAGATTATCTTTCGATTGAGAACACTACCGCCATCAACGGCATTTTCGTGCTGCTCGTTTTTTTCAAACACGTCAGTGGTCAGGCGGCGCTGTCGGACGGCGCTGTTGACCGGCTTTATCAGTCCTTCGGCGACTCGATGGGGCAGCTGATCGTGACGACGTTTTTGTTCTATTCCGGCTACGGCATAATGTGCTCGATCAGCTCAAAGGGCGATCACTACTTAAGGTCGATCCCCAAAAACAGGATTATGAAAGTCCTGCTTCATTACGATCTTGCGCTCGTTGTGTATATTTTGCTCAACCTGTTGCAAAAAAACAAGATGGATCCGCTCAACGTCCTGCTTTCGCTCGTTGGATGGAGCAACATCGGCAACAGCAACTGGTACATTTTCACCATCGTCGCGATGTATCTGGCGGTGTACGTTTCTTTCAGCGTTTTCAGGGGGAAGATATATGCGTCGCTCGCCATGACACTTGCGATGATCTTCGGGTTTATTTCGCTGATGTTCGCCGTCAGACAGCCGGCGTATTTCTACAACACCGCCGTCTGCTACGCTCTTGGCATGGTCTATGCGCAGTACCGGGAAAAGATCGAAAAGGCGGTGATGAAAAACTCCGCCGCTTACTATATTACGTTTTTCGCGGTGCTGGTAAGCTTTACGGCTGTGAGCCTTTGTGAACACGTCAGGACGTTCCCGCATTCGCTGTGGGCGACGCTGTTTGTGCTGCTCGTGGTGCTTTTTACGATGAAAGTCCGTCTCAACAATCCTGTTTTGACATATTTCGGAAAACGTGTTTTTTCGGTATATATTCTGCAAAGGATACCGATGATCATTTTCAAAAAAGTCACTTTCATCTATTCAAACGAGTACCTTTACGTCATCGTCTGCTTTGCCTTCACCCTCGCCGCGGTCGAGCTGTTCGACAGGCTGACGGGATCGATCGATTCAAAATTGTTTATAAAAAAAGAGGACTGTCGCATTCAGAAAAAAGCATTAAAGCAATAAAACAAGGATGATCGGATTTGTTTTCAAACGCGATCATCCTTGTTTACTTATCGATTAAAGATCATTTCTTCTTACTGCGGTGGTTGGGTACGTTGTGTCCCTTGGAGGTGAGCAGCTGGTAGATCCTGTCGGCGGGGTCGAGGAGCTTGCTGATGGACATGTCGTTATTGAGCGTGTCGACGATGTAGGAGATGTATTTTGAAAGGTCGACTTCGCAGAACCACTCGCGGCTGAGGAGCTCGGGCGTGCGGTAGATCAGGTTGGTCGTGAAAACCTTTGAGATCGTGCCTTCTTTGAAAGCCTCGTCGAATTTTTCAAGCCCGTTGCAGAAAAGTCCGAAAGAGCAGACTACGAATATCCTGTTTGCGTTGAGATCCTTTAGCTTGGAGGCGACCTCGAGCATCGATTCGCCGGACGAGATCATGTCGTCGACAACGATAACGTCTTTTCCCTCGATGTCGGTGCCGAGGAATTCGTGGGCAACGATCGGGTTTCTGCCGTCAACAACTCTGGAGAAATCCCTGCGCTTGTAGAACATTCCAAGGTCAACACCCAGAACTGTCGAATAGTAGATACAGCGTGAGACGCCGCCTTCGTCGGGAGAAACTATCATGAGATGGTCTTTGTCGAACTTGATGTCGTCGACGTTCTTGACCATGGCCTTGATCATCTGGTAGGAGGTGGTGACGTTTTCAAATCCCTTGAGCGGGATAGCGTTCTGAACTCTTGCGTCGTGGGCGTCGAAGGTGATGATGTTGTCAACGCCCATCTCGTTGCAAAGCTCCTGGAGTGCAAGAGCGCAGTCGAGGGATTCTCTGGAGGAGCGCTTGTGCTGGCGGCCTTCGTAGAGCATCGGCATGATGACCGTGATCCTCTTGGCTTTGCCGGCGACGGCGGCGATGGCGCGCTTGAGGTTGGCAAAATGGTCGTCGGGGCTCATGGGGTATTCCTTGCCGTACATTTTGAAGGTGACGCCGTAGTTGAAAACGTCGCATACGATGAAAATGTCGTAACCTCTGACGGTTTCCTTGATTGTGACCTTTCCTTCGCCGGTGCCGAAGCGGGTGAATTCGACGTTGAGCAGGTAGGAATCCTTCTGGTAGCCGTAGAAGGCGATGGTGGATTTGTGTTCGCTTCGCCTTTCGGCTCTCCAATTGACGAGGTATTCGTCAATTTTTTTCGTCAGCTCCTCGCAACCGGGGAGAGATATTATTCCAAGCCTGCCTACGGGCAGCGTGGTCAGTTCCTCAAACAGATCAGGCATAGTTTTAAACCTCCGATATATAGTAGTCCGCAATTATTTTCTGCAATATATATTGTACTACTTAATATCCGATTTGAAAAGAGATTTTCGAAAATTCTTATTGATAAATCAAATGAAAAAAAAGCAAAAATTTTGTAAAAAAAGCACAAAATATCTTCCGGCGGTTCTCCTTTTGCGCAAAAATGCCCCGCGCGGGGATAAGGCCGCAAAAAAGGGGCTGTCGCATTAAGATGAAGACGGAGTTTTCTTCAATAAATGCGACAGCTCCAATCGGATTTTTGTTTTTATTTGACACATAATGCGCGGCACGACTGCGAGAGCTATTTTGTATAGTTTCTTTCAACGGTCACAACGGCGCAGTAAGTTTTGTCTTTTTTGCGAAATTCCTCTTCGATCCTTCGCTTTGTTTCCTCGGGAGAGAGCTTTGAACGCTCTGTGACAACGGCGTCAAAGACGAAATTCGTCTCCAGCGGGCTTTTGATGACCCGCAGGTCGTGGAAAGTAATGTCCTCGTCGATGCTTCTGAGGATGATCTGCGTCATATTCCTCATGCGCTCGAAGTATGCGCTGTCGTTTTCAACCGGATCAACGTGGATCGAAAGGCTGATGGAATACTTTTCGGCGATCTGCCGTTCAAGATCGTCGACGATGTTGTGGACTTCAACAAGGCTCAGGTCGCTGGGCATCTCAACGTCGACGGTTCCGAAAACGTGGTCGGGGCCGTAGCTGTGGAGGATGAGGTCGTGAAGCCCCAGGACGCTCCCGCAGCTCATAATGTGGCGGCGGACTTTCTGCGCTGTCGCCCTGTCGGCGGGCTGGCCGATAAGCGGATCGAGCGTATCGATGAGTATTTTCACGCCGGAATAGGCGATCAGCAGCGCAACCGGTAAGCCGAGATATGCGTCGATGTTGAAGGCGAAAAACCGCATCACGACGAGCGAAACGGCGCTCACCGCCGTGGCGGCGCAGTCGGTCAGGCTGTCCGTGGAGGAAGCCGCGAGCGCGGGCGAGCTGATTTTTTCGGCGAGCGTTTTATAAAAGAACGCAAGCCAGACCTTTACGATGATCGAAACGCAAAGTATGATAAGCGGCAGGACGTTGAACGTCAGCTCCTCCGGGTGGAAGATCCTGACGACCGACGTTTTGAGCAGCTCGATGCCGAAGACTATGACCGCGAGCGAAACTATCATCCCGGCGATGTATTCGTATCTTCCGTGGCCGAAGGGATGCTTGTCGTCGGCAGGTCTGTTGGACATCTTGAAGCCGAGCATCGTCACAGCGCAGTTGGCGGCGTCGGAGAGATTGTTGACAGCGTCGGCAGTGATGGCGATGCTGTTGCTCACAACGCCCGCAAAGAGCTTTATCAGCGCAAGGAAAATATTGAGCGCCATGCCCGTAACGCTTCCGAGCATACCGCATTTTTGCCGGAACATCGGATCCGAGCAGTCTTCTTTCACGAATACGGATAACAGCAGCTTCGTCATGTGGCCGTCAACTCCTTTCAACGAAATTATATCCCTTTTGAAGCATATTTGCAACCCATTTTAATCATCGCCGCAGCAGGAATCGAAAAAGTCGGTTATTGCGTTAGATATTTCCAGCGCAATGGAGTCGACGTTTTGCTTGATCCATGCTTCGTCCTTCGGGTTGTCGTGGTAAGCGGTTTCGATGTAGACGGCGGGAGCCTTTGTTTTTCGCAGTTCCGCGAGGGTTTCGGAGGGCAGTACGGCGACTTTGTCCGGGTCGGGGTAGATTTTTTTAAACCTATCCGCCGTTTTTATCGCGGCGCAGATGCTCTTTTGACTTTTTGGATAATAAAAAATAACTGGTCCGCTCATCGAACCGCCGATGTTCGGGGGCGAAGCGTTGGAATGGATCGCAACGTGCAGGTCGAATCTTTGCCGGTTGGAGCGGTGAATCGCGTCGTTGAAGTCTGCATTCCTGTCGTTTCTGCCGACTTCGAAGTTGTTTTGCAAAAGCGTCTGTTCAACCTTGTCGGCGATCATGTTCATGTATTCTTCCTCGCTGCCGCCTGTTAGATACAGGTTGTATTCCTGCGAGGACGGGCTTAAAAACACTTTTCTCATATTTTTCACCTCTGTTCATTCTATACGTCGCAAGTTGTATTCGTGACAGTTGAAAAGTATAAAATAATATGGTATAATGGGCGAAAAACGATCTAAGGAAGATATTATTATGCTAAAACAAAACGAAAAACCAACCCCCGGCGAAAGCTATGCCGTCATCAGGACGAATCTCGGCGAGATCAGCGTAAGGCTTTTCCCCGATGAAGCCCCCAAAACCGTTGAAAATTTTCTCACCCACGCAAAAAACGGATATTATAACGGAGTGATTTTCCACAGAGTCATCAGGGATTTCATGGTGCAGTCCGGCGACCCGACCGGTACAGGCATGGGCGGCGAGAGCATCTGGGGCAAAGGCTTTGAGGACGAGATAGATTTTTCTTTGCACAATTTCTACGGCGCGCTGTCGATGGCGAACACCGGCAGACCCTTCTCCAACGGACTCCAGTTTTTCATCGTCCAG
>JAFTCG010000094.1 GCA_017454815.1 Clostridia bacterium | reverse complement strand
GGATGGAAATTTGAATACATCGAAGCGAGCTGGCCTGATCTGATGCAGATGCTCGTCGACGGTAAGATCGATCTCATGAGCGACGTTTCTTTTTCGGAGGATCGTGCCAAGACCATGCTGTTTTCAAATCGCCCGATGGGTACCGAGGAATACTACCTTTTCGCCAACCCTTCGGACATCTCCGGCAACACGTCGGATTACAGTTCTCTGAACGGAAAATCAGTCGGCATTAACAAAGGCTCGATCCAGGTCGAGCTGTTCAAGGAGTGGGAGAAAACCAACAAAGTTCAGATGAAGATCGTTGAGCTGTCCACCTCCGTGGCCGAGAGCATCGAGATGCTCTCCGCCGGGAAGATCGATTTTCTCGTTTCTCCCGAAACGATGAGCAAGAGCGCTTACATCACTCCCGTTTGCGAGATCGGCTCGTCCGATTTCTTCTTCGCGGTCAACAAATCGCGCTCCGATCTCATGATGGAGCTCAATTCCTCGATGAGCAAGATACTTGATGAAAACCCGTATTACAACCTCCAGCTTTATTCCAAGTATCTGCAGTTTTCCAGGATCAACAAATACCTCGACTCCGAAGAGCTTGAATGGCTCGACAATCATAAAAAGATCAGAGTCGGCTACCAGGACAACTATCTTGCCTTCTGCGCAAAAGATCCGCAGACGGGCGAGCTGATCGGCGCGCTCAGCGATTACCTTAACGAAGCGAAGTCTTGCATGGAGAACGCCGAAATAGAGTTTGAAACGATTTCTTACCCGACCTCCAATGATGCGTTCGATGCGCTGAAAAACGGCGAGATCGACTGCATGTTCCCCGCAAACCTGACGGATTATTACGGCGAGGAAGAAGGGCTTTATATCACCGACGCGCTGATGTCAACGGAGATGTCCGCCATTATCCAGGAATCTCAGAAATCCTCGTTTTTCAGCAAAGAGCGCGTTACCGTTGCCGTGAACAGCGGCAACACGAACTACGACATGTTCCTTGTCAATCATTTCCCCGAATGGCGATCGCTCTATTTCAAGGATTCGATCGAATGCCTTAAAGCCATTTCCCAGGGCAGGGCGGACTGCCTCATTATCAGCAACTACCGCTACAACAACCTTTCTGCAACCTGCACGAAATTGGGCTTGACTTCCGTGCCCGTCGGTGTTGAAATGGACTACTGTTTTGCCGTAAAAGAGGGCAACACGACCCTTTATGCGATCCTTAACAAGGTCAACAGCTCCATCCCTCAGATCACCGTCAACACTGCTCTCTCCAACTACTATATGGCGGAAAACCGCGAAACTCATTTCAGCGATTTCCTGATTGAAAATATTACTCTGATCGTCGTTGTGACTGTTGTTGTTTCGCTGTTTGTCGCTTTCCTGGTCAGGCGTAAGGCTCAGGCGGAAAGCAAAGCCGCCGAACACGAAGAGATCATCAATGCGACCGAAAAGGATAGGAAGACCGATCTTTACGTCAGGAGCTATTTCTTCGAGTATGCAGCCCGTTACTATGCCGGCCACCCCGATGATCCGATGGATGCGATCGTAATCAATATCACGAATTTCCACTCCGTCAACGCCATCAACGGCTATGATTTCGGCGACCGTGTGCTCAGAGAGCTCGCCGAAGAGATCCAGGCGTTTCTTGCCGACAACGGCGGCATCGCGACCCGTACCGAAGCAGACCACTTTGCGATCTACTGCCACCATATCGAAAACCCGATCACCTTATACAACCAGCTTCAGGACAGGTTGGATACGATCAAATCGCTCACTTCGCTCCAGATCCGTATGGGCGTGATGTCGTGGCAGGGTAGCATGGAGCCGCAGCAGATGATCGACAACGCGATCATCGCCTGTAACCTTTCGCAGAACATCCTCGGCGAGCATATGCTCGTTTATAAGGACGAGATGCGCGAAAAAGAGATTTTCGACCAGAAGCTTCTCAACGACTTGAACGGCGCGATCGAAAACGGTGAGTTCATCGTAAACTATCAGCCCAAGTTCGATATTCAGCAGGAGCCTGCAAAGCTCGTCGGTGCGGAAGCTCTCGTCCGCTGGATGCATCCCGAGCTTGGAAGGCTCACTCCCGTCCAGTTCATCGGTCTTTTTGAAAAAGCCGGCAGGATCAGTATCCTCGACAAATACGTTTTCAAGAAAGCTGTTGAACAGGTTGCCCTTTGGAAGGAAAAATACGGCGTTATTATTCCCGTTTCGATTAACCTTTCGCGCATCGACGTTATGGATCCTCTGCTTGAAGAAACGATCGAGATGACGCTCGAGGAAAAAGGACTCTCCCACGATGCCATCAGGCTTGAGGTCACCGAATCCGCTTACATCGAGAACGAAAAAGCCTTTATCGGAGTTATAACGAGCCTTCGCAACAAGGGCTTCAAAATCGAGATGGACGACTTCGGCTCGGCTTATTCTTCGCTGAATATGCTCTCCGAGATGCCGATCGATTCGCTTAAAATGGACCGCGAATTTGTCCGCAACATCGACACCGACGAGAAGCAGTATAAGCTCGTTGAGCTGATCATGGGCATCGCCGAAAGCATCGAGGTTCCTGTGATCGCCGAAGGCGTCGAAACCGAAGCTCAGCTCGAAGTTCTCAAAAAGCTCGGCTGTTCCACCGTTCAGGGATTCGTTTTCTCTCCCGCTCTTTCTGCCGATGATTTTGAAAAGAGGATCATTGAGAAAAACCTTGATCATTGATGAATTAAAAAACGGGGCTGTCGCATTCAGATGAAGACGACGTTTTCTTCTCTTGAAGGCTGTACATTAGTACGCCGAGGGAGAAAAAACGTCGAAAAAAGAAACTAAATTCGGGTAAGGGTATCGCCCTTCCAAAATAATCAAAAAAACAGGGTGCGGTTTTTTACTTCCGTACCCTGACTTGTTGCTTATAGTATTTTTTCTTTTTGTTCTTCGCTAAATGCGACAGCCACATTCTTTGTATAGCTTATATCAGCTCGCAAATCAGTTGCGAAAACTCTACAGGATCTTTGATCGTAAGACCCTCGATCAGCAGTGCCTGGTCGTATAGGAGAGTTGCATATTTTTTGAGCTTGTCCTTGTCGTCGGAGTAAAGCCCGGTCAGTTTTTCAAAAATCGGGTGATCCGAATTGATCTCGAGCACCCTTTGGGCTTTCACGCTCTTGTCGTTGGGCATGGAGTTGAGGACTTTTTCCATCTCGAGCGAAAGCTCTCCTTTGGTTGTCAGGCATACGGGGTGGTTTTTCAGCGTAGAAGAAATCTTGACTTCGCTGACTTCGCCTTCAAGACTTTCTTTCATGAATTCGAGCATATTTTTGCTGTTTTCAACTTTCTCTTTAAACTGCTCGTTCTCCTCGGATTCGGTCTCAACGTCCTCCGCCGCGATGGAGCGAAATTCCTTCTCGCCGTATTTATACATGATTTTGACGGTGAATTCGTCAACGTCCTGGGTGAGGTAGAGGATCTCGTAGCCCTTGTCGATGATGCCTTCGGCCTTCGGCAGACGTTTGATCTGTTCGGGAGTCTCGCCGCAGGCGTAGTAGATGTATTTTTGATCTTCCTTCATCCTGGAGACGTATTCCTCGAGCGTTGTCATCTTGTCTTCAAAGCTCGATTTGAACATGATCAGGTCACTCAACAGCTCCGTCGTTGAGCCGTAGCCGCTGTAAAGCCCGTATTTGAGCTGAAGTCCGTACTGCTCGTAGAACTGTTCGTATTTTTCCCTGTCGTTGCGAAGCATCGAGAGAAGCTCGCTCTTGATCTTCTTTTCAAGGCGTGAAGCGATGAGCTTGAGCTGTCTGTCCTGCTGGAGCATCTCCCTGGAGATGTTGAGCGAAAGATCCTGCGAATCAACAAGCCCTTTGACAAAGCCGAAATAGTCGCTGATGAGGTCTTTGCAGCAGTCCATGATCAGAACGCCGTTGGAATAGAGCTTCAGGCCTTTTTCATAGTCTCTGTTGTAGAAATTGTAAGGAGCTTTCGAGGGGATGAACAGCAATGCGTTATAAGTTGCCGCGCCCTCCGCCTGAGTGTTGATGACTTTCAGCGGGTCGTTGTAGTCGGAAAAATATGATTTGTAGAATTCGTTGTATTCCTCGTCGGTAACTTCGTTCTTGTTCTTCTTCCAAAGCGGCACCATGCTGTTGAGAACTGTTTCCTCTGTGTATTGTTCAAATTCACCGCTGTCGTCATCCTTTTTCTTCGAGCGAGTCACGTCCATTTTGATGGGATATTTGATGTAATCGGAGTATTTTTTGACAAGCCTTTCAAGAGTGTATTCGTCGAGGTAGTCGCTGTAATGCTCGTCCTCCGTGTCCTCCTTGAGCTTCAGGGTTATGACGGTGCCGTGACCGTCTTTTTCGCATTCTTCGACCGTGTAGCCGTCTGCGCCGGTGGAATGCCATTTGTAAGCCTGATCTTCGTCGAATTTTTTGGAGACAACCGTAACGTCGTCAGACACCATGAATGCAGAATAGAATCCGACCCCGAACTGACCGATGATGTCAATGTCGTCGGTCTTTTCCATTTCCTGCTTGAAGTTGAGCGAGCCGCTTTTTGCGATCACGCCGAGGTTGTTTTCAAGCTCGTCCTTGTTCATTCCGCAGCCGTTGTCGGAGATTTTCAGGATACCGTTGTCCTTGTCGGTCTCGATCCTGATATAAAAATCATCCCTGCCCAAGCCGATCGATCCGTCGGAAAGAGAGTGGTAGTAGAGTTTGTCTATCGCGTCGCTGGCGTTAGAGATCAGCTCCCTGAGGAATATCTCCTTGTGGGTGTAGATCGAATTTATCATCAGATCAAGAAGCCTTTTTGATTCAGCCTTAAACTGTTTTTTTGCCATAATTATCACCTTTGAACAAAATATTTAGCACTCTTTATCTCCGAGTGCTAAAGACAATATAAACCATATTTGTTAAGCTTTGATAGTTTATTTATGAACAAATTGTAAACGATTGATCATGGCGGCAGGTTATTCAAGCTTTGCGAAGAATCTCTCGGTCGAGGTCTGCCCCGAACGGTTAAAACGTCCGATCTTGTACATCCAGTTTGTGTTGGTTGTGTCGATTTTGTTCACCACTTCTTCGCAGACGAACGCCGCTTTGAATCCAAGCTGTTTGATGACGTCCGTTGAATCCTTCGAGTAGCTCCCGAAGGGGTAGGTGAACGCCGTCGGAGCGTAACCGGAGACTGCTTTGATTCTGTTTTGAAGCTTTGTCAGATCGCTGTCGAGCATCTTGCGGTATGAATCAAAATCTTCCCCAACACACTGCGATGCGCCTTTCCGAGCGCTCGTGTTGTTGTGGAGATCGTAGGAATGGTTCTGGATCTCGATATGCTCGTTTATGACGAGCTGTGCAATTTCCTGCCAATCAAGATAGGCATAGTTTACGTTGTGGTCGTTTTGTTCCTCCGTCATATCCGCGTATGCACCAACGACGGACACAATGCACTTCATGTCGTATTTCTCCATCAGCTTTGTGACGTACTCGTTGACGCTTTCAAATCCGTCGTCAAAGGTGATCATAATCGGCTTTTTTGGGATACTCTTATTTGCGTTGACATAATCCAGCAGATCGCCGACAGTGATCGTTTCGTATCCATGCGCTTTGATGTATTTCAGGTCGTCCTCAAGCTGTTGCAATCCGACGCAGTATTTTCCGATCCTTGATGCTCTGCTCGTGACCTGGTGGTACATTATAACGGGCAATTCGGTGAACTCCTTGTCATAATCCTTACTTAATGACGTGAGCTGGATGATAAACGCAGCCGTTACAAGAGCAAACACAAAAATGAATTTTGTAAGATTGTTGATTTTTACCGTCAAAAAAACACACCCCCGCTTCATTATATGAAAAACAAAGGGTGTGTTATTCTTTTGACATTCTGTCAGAACAGGGGATAGAAGAACGATTTTGAATAGGCGACAGTCTCCGCCCAATCGACGAAAAGAACGCCGAAATCAAGTCCTTCGACCTCAACTATCTCGGAAGATTTGTCGGGTATGACCGTCTGCTGGGTGTTCCACGAGGCGTAGGAGGGGAGCTTCGTTGCCTGAGAAATGATCGACGACTTTGGCATATCGGTCGTAACGAGGGGCAAAATATTGTCCGCGACCTCGAGAGCAGTTTTGGCAGACATCTTTTTGACCTTTGAAAAAATCGTTTCGAGAATCTTTCTCTGCCTGCCGGTTCTCGCTCGGTCGCTGTCGATTGTCCTGATCCTTGCGTACATCAAAGTTGCAGTTCCGTCAAGATGGTAGTTTCCTGCGCCTTTGTAGACGAAGTTTGACTGCGCGTTCGATCCCGTGATGATCTTTTCGACCGCATTTGCTTCAACGTCAGTGAGGTAGAGGTCAATCCCGCCGAAAATGTCAACAATTTTCTTGAATGCGTCAAATTTAACGCAGACGTAGTTGTCGATTTTGATTTTGTAGTTGTTCTGGATCGTCTTGATCAGCAGCGAAGGGCCGCCGTAGGAATATGCTGCGCTCAGACGAGTGCTCTTGTAGCCGGGGATCTTAACGTACACCGCCCTCGAAAGGGAGGCAAGCCGAAGGGTGTTATCGTTGTTATTGATCGAAAGTATCATCATCGAGTCCGATCGTCCGTAGTAAAGATTCTCGTTGATGTCAGCGTTGTCGATACCGCAGATGAGGATGTTTGTTACGTTTTCTTCCGAATAAATGCCGGGCTTTGAATAGTTGTCCTCGGCGTCTTTGTCATAGGCACCGTATTCATCCGGCAAATCAAAGCTTTCGTCGAAGTCGGGGTCAGCCGTCAGATCGGAATTGCCGTTTTCATAGTTGATCTTGTTGAGATAACTGTTTACGAATGCGATCCCCGTAACGGACAACGCGATAACAAAGCAGAGCAAAACAATGATAATGTTCCTTGCGGTATGATTTTTTTTGTTTTCGCTTTTGTGGGATCCACTGCTGCTGTGATTTTCGCTGTGGCTGTGGTGGTGGCTGTGGCTGTGGCTTCCGCTATGGCTGTGATGACTGTGGCTACTGCTGCTGTGGCTTCCGCTATGGCTGTGGTGGCCATGACTGCTACTGTGGCTATGGTGACTATGGCTGCCGCTGTGGCTATGATGATGGCTGTGACTGCTGCTATGGCTATGATGATGGCTATGGCTGCTGCTGTGACTTCCGCCATGGCTGTGGTGGCTGCTGTGATGATGCTCGGATTCGGTGTTCAGTTCGTTGAGATTTTCATCTTCCATTTTTTTCACATCTTTTCCATTTAAGGCTGAATCGGATTATTTTTACTCAATGGTAAGCGCATAGTTGCCTTTTGCGCTGTTGATGTTTTTGAGGTTGTTTCCGGTCGAGTTGGCGCCGAGATAAACTCCCGACGGAACGACGACTCTGTTGCAAACGTCAAAATCGTTGGTGAACGTGTTGTTGATGAAGGTTACCAACTGGAGATCATTTTTGCCCTCGGCAACAGGTCTGCCAAGGATCTGAACGGTGTTGGAGCATTTTTTTGCATAAACGTAGGAGTCGCATAAAGTAAAGCTTTCGTTGGAAGTTTTATCAGCTTTAGCGAACGAATGGTAGATGATCGCGCCGCGTGAGCCGTGGACAAATTTAGCGTGTTTCTCTTCTTCGGCGTCGGATACAAATGCGGGGTTGGGGTCAACGGCGTAACCTTCGGTAAACGATCTGATGTCGCAGTTCTTGACGATGATATGAGAGTTCATTATCGTGCCCGATCCCAAACCGCTGGATTGCCAGCTCCACATATTGCAGTTTTCAAAAACAACTACGCCCGAGACGGTGCCGCCGTCGCAGTGGACAGCATAAGCGGAGTTGTATCCTTCTTTTTCGCGATATTTAAATCCGGGGTTAGTCGAGTGATCGGCAATAAAGGTGATGTTTTTAACGGTGACATTGCCGTTTTTGATGAAGATAGCAGGGTGAATGTATTTTCCTGTTGTGGATTTCACAACGGTCGTGTCCCTGTCTTCGCCGATAATATTGAGCTGATTTGTGTTTTTGGGCAAAACAAGAAGGGGATCGCTGCCCGCATTTGGGTCGGACGTAGTGATATATGTTCCGCTGTCGACGAGGATCGAAGCGGTAGGCTGTCCGTCGGCGTCCCATTGTCTGACTGCGTCTTTGAGCGTTGAATACTGTCTGCCTGAACCGACTCTGTAGATTTTTTCAGACGTAACAACATTGCGAATGATGACAGCCTCCTTGAATTTGCTGTCGTTGTGCCATGCGTTGACAGCATCAGTTACGGAATTAAAGCTGTAACCTTTTCCCGAATCCTTCGAGGACCCGACGTAATAAACTTTTACGGAATCCTTCGCACTCTCGGAGCTGGTTGAAGTATTACCCTGCGAGGAATTATCATCGCCGGAGGACAGGCTTGCAAACACTGCTATGATTATAACAAGAACAGTAACTGCCGCCAGGGCGATAATTATTCTCTTGGTACGTTTGTTTTTTCTGCTCCTTCTGTGGTGATGGTGGTGGTGGGATGAATAGTGCTCGCCTGAATGGCCGGAGCCGGAACTGCTCTCGGAATAAACATTGACATCAACGTTTCCTTTGTTGTCGGCGTTGGATGATTTGTTTTCGCTCATAAACTTGCCCCCTCTCAATCTATATTATTTTATCACAGAAAACGACGTTTTGCAAGTTAAATCTATACAATATATAATGCCTTAAACATAAAACTTGAAATAATATTTTTTTTGATGTATAATAAAATGGAAGGATAAGGTGAAAAAATGAAAGATCTGTCTGATGTTACAAAAATTCTATCTGCTTTAACCTCTGTCGCGGCTGTGTCCGGCGAAGAATACAAGCTCTTTGACGCTATCGGTTCATTTTTTGAAGAAAAGTCGGAACGCGACGCTCTGAACTCCGTTATCTTCGAAACGAACGGCGATGCTGAAGTCAGCTTTCTGCTTGACGCTCATATTGATCAAATCGGATTTGTCGTCACAGATATTACCGAAGGCGGTTTTGTGAAAGTCGGCGCAGTCGGTGGGATCGACGCAAGAACTCTCTGTGCGACGGACGTTATGATCCATGCCGAAGGCGGTGACGTTTTCGGCGTAGTGACTTCTGTTCCTCCGCATCTTTCCGGAAAAAATGAAGGAGAGGCTGCCGAGGTGACAGATATTATGATCGACATCGGCATGGACAAGGATAACGCCGAAAAAGCAGTTTCGCGCGGAGATACGGTGAGCTTTCGCTATGAATGCCGTGATTTGCTCAACGACAGAATCGTTTCTCCGTCTCTTGACAACAGAGCCGGAGCCGCAGTTTTGATCAGAGTGTATCAGCTTCTGAAATCAGCCTGCCCCGCGGCAAAAGTCAGGTATCAGTTTTCCTCCCAGGAGGAAGCCGGCATGAGAGGCGCAAAACCTGCGTCCTTCGGTGTGAAAGCTGATGAAGCTATCGTCGTTGACGTCAGCTTTTCAACGGCTCCCAACGTCGACAAACTCCATGCCGGAGAGCTTGGAAAAGGACCCATGATCTGCATTTCCCCGGTGGTTGAAAAAAGCATTTCCGACGGTTTGATCAATGTTGCAAAGCTCAACAATATTGACTTTCAGACCGAGATCTGCAGCGGCGGCACAGGGACTAATGCCGACGTGATCAGCATCTCCGGAATGGGCATAAAAACGGGGCTTGTTTCCGTCCCGCTGAGGAATATGCACACCTTCAGCGAGGTCATATATAAGGGCGATGTTGAACTTTGCGCACAGCTGATCGCCGAATATATCAAGCGGAGGGTTTGTTCTGATGATTGATGTTTTGAAAGAGCTTTGCCTTCTGAACGGTATTTCCGGAAGAGAAGATGCGGTAAGGGAATATATAATCAGCAAAATCAAGTCTTTTGACGACTGCAAATACTATGTCGACAATCTTGGAAATCTCATCGTTGAGAAAAAGGGTAAGAAAAGGGCAAAAAATAAAGTCATGCTCGACGCCCATATGGACGAAGTCGGATTCATGATAACCGATATAGATCCCGATGGTTTTCTGAAGTTTTCATGTGTCGGCGGTATCGATCCTTCCGTTCTTCCCGCACAAAGAGTGAACGTGAACGGCAAAGTCGGCGCGATCGGCGTAAAGCCCGTCCATCTGCTTGAAAAAAGCGAGAAAAACAAGTACGATGAAATAGAGAAAATGTATATAGACATCGGAGCGTCGTCGAAGGAAGAAGCGGCAAAGTACGTTTCGCCCGGCGATGGATGTTTCTTTGAGTCTGATTTTGTCGAGTTCGGCGACGCCTTGGTAAAGTCGAAAGCACTTGACGACAGGCTCGGTTGTGCGATCTTGCTCGATCTTCTCGGAACGGAGAGCGAATATGATTTCGTCTGCACCTTCAGCGTTCAGGAAGAAGTCGGCGCAAGGGGAGCTTCCGTGCTCTGCGCTCAGGTCGAACCCGATTACGCCATCGTCGTTGAGACCACTACTGCTTGCGACATTGACGGTGTTTCGCACGACAAACAGGTTTGTCGTTTGTCGGATGGCCCCGTTGTTTCATTCATGGACAGA
The DNA here is from genome assembly GCA_017454815.1 of Clostridia bacterium. Taxonomy (GTDB): domain Bacteria; phylum Bacillota; class Clostridia; order Oscillospirales; family Acutalibacteraceae; genus SIG575. The sequence goes on along the minus strand of JAFTCG010000094.1, from coordinate 13,108 downwards.
GGCGCGATCTATGACAGGGAGATTTATAAAACCGCCTTTTCGATTGCAAAGGAAAACGGGATCCCGGTGCAGACTAAAACGCTTGTTGCCGGCGGGAACAATTCATCTTCGATACTTACGTCCCATAAAGGCGTCAGGACTTGCGCTGTATCAGTCCCGTGCAGGTATCTTCATTCTCCTGCGTGCGTGATCAACAAAAACGACATCAAACCGACGGTTGAACTGATAAAACTGTTGGTCAAAAAGCTTTGCGATGATTAAAACAGTTGATATTTATAATAATGACTTCCGTAAAGGCGATAAACTTTACAGGTCATTTAGCACAAGAATAGAATCAATTTTCGGATCCGAACAGTCGATCTCAGACGTTTTGCTCTATGAGCAGTACGACGAGAACGGGAATGCAAGCGCATTGATACTGAATTCTTCCGGCAGTTTTATCGTTTTGGTTGATCCCGGTTCCGACGTGGACGAAATCGGAGATTTCATTTGCGCCTGCGCTTTTTCAAGCGTATTGTCAAACGTCCCTCTCCCGATCGGCAGCAGCGAAAACAGCGGATATGTGATGCATTGTTGCGTTAAACCAAAGCCATATATTAGTGCCGATTTTGTTGAGACGCAGGAAGTAGGGAAGATCCACAGACTGCTGAAAGAAAACTTTGACAACGTCCCTGAATTTCCGCTTTGGTACGCCGATATGCTGCACAGGATCCGCCGTAAAACCGCCGTTTTGGTCGGGAGTAAAAACGGCAGCGAGATCGTTTCTTCTGCAACCTGCTCATTCATTACCGATGATTCGGCGATCATCAACTGCGTATGCACTTCGCCTGATCACCGAAAAAAAGGTCTTGCTTGCGATTGCATAAACAGGATCCTTTGCTACCTGACCGAAAGAGAAGTCGGCAACGCTTTTGTTTTTTGCAGGAAAAAAATGCTCTCGTTCTATGAGAACAGGGGATTTGAAAACATTGGAGAATGGTATGAATATTTACGATAGTTTTAAAATTGACGATGCGATATTATCGCTCTCGGATGAGGCTGCGAGAGAATGTCTTGAAAGCTTTTGCAGGATCGACAGGATAACCGAGCATAACCAGATCAAAGTCCTGTCTGCGTTCACGAAGAATGGCGTTGCCGAAAGCCATTTTCCCCCATCGACCGGTTACGGCTACGGCGACAGCGGCAGAGATCTGCTTGAAAAAGTTTTTTCCGATTGCGTTGGGAGCGAAGACAGCCTGATACGTCATTCGCTGACCTGCGGAACCCATACTCTCGCCGTCGCACTTTTCGGCATTCTTCGTCCCGGGGACGTAATGCTCTGCGTTTCGGGTACTCCTTATGACACGATCCATTCAGTGATCGGTATTTCCGGCGAAAACATGGGATCTCTCAAAGATTTCGGTGTTGAATACAGGCAGGTCGACCTTGACAGTGACGGGAATATCGACTTTGAAGGCATCGAAAAAGCGCTGAAAAGCTGTAAAGTAAAAATGGTTTACATCCAGAGATCGAGGGGTTATTCAACAAGAGATTCTCTGAGCGTTGAAACTATCGGGAAAATCGTTGAAGTTGTCAGGGAAAACTCCGACGCTGTCGTTATGGTCGACAACTGTTACGGCGAATTTGTCGAAACTGTCGAACCCGTCAGCGTAGGAGCAGATATTATTGCCGGCTCGCTGATCAAGAATCCCGGCGGCGGTCTTGCGAGAACGGGCGGATATATTGCCGGGAAGAAGGAACTCGTCGAGCTTTGCTCATACAGGATGACAACTCCCGGACTCGGCAGGGAAGTCGGAGCGTCCCTTGGTGAAACGAGGAATATGTTCATGGGGCTTTTCAATTCCCCTCATGTTGTCGGGGAAGCTTTGAAAACCGCCGTATTTGCCGCAAAGCTTTTTTCAAAACTCGGATTTGAGGTTTCTCCGTCTCCGGACGACGTCCGCCATGATATAATCCAGACTATAAAACTAAAAAACGAACAAAATCTCATTGCGTTTTGTCAGGGGCTGCAAAAAGGTGCTCCCGTTGACTCCACCGCTGTGCCGGAGCCCTGGGACATGCCCGGTTATGACAGCAAGGTCATCATGTCTGCCGGCGCATTCATAAACGGTGCATCCATCGAGCTTTCAGCCGACGCACCGCTTCGTGAACCCTATGCCGTCTGGATGCAGGGCGGGCTGAATTTTCACAGCGGAAAACTCGGCATTATGCTTGCCGCGCAGGAGATGAAAAACAGAAAACTGATTGGTGAAATATTATGAAGAATTTCGATGGCATCAGCGAAGAGGGTATATTTCTTCTCGCAAGGAATAAATTTGAAAACAACAAGGAATTCTATGATCAGAACAAGGCTGCCATCAAGAAGCTCGTCATGGATCCCACAAAACAGCTCGCTTCGATAATCGGCGAGGATATGTTCAAATACGATGCGCAGATGGAGCTCGATCCCAACAAAATGGTTTCGAGGATCCGTCGTGATACGCGCTTCTCAAAGAACAAGGATCTCTATCGGGATAACGTGTGGATCATGTTCATGCGAAACAAGAATTTCGACTCTTTTGTTCCTTGCTTTTGGTTTGAATTTTTCCAGGATCGCTACAACTGCGGCGTGACTTTCTTTGATTCCAACGCGAGAGTGTTTGAGATATACCGTCAGATGATCCTTGAATATCCTTCCGTTTTCAGGAGGGCAGTGAAATCCTGCCTTTCTGCAGGATGTATTGTGTCGGGAAATCCTTACAAAAAGCCGCGTGAAAAAACCGACGAAGTCCCGGCTGATCTTCGCAAGTATTACAACACGAAGAATCTGACATTCATGAAAACCTGTTTCGACATTTCAGATTTGAAAGACGACTCGTTTATTGACGGTTTGAAATTGACTTATAAGAAAATGAATCCGTACTATCAATTTTTGCTCAAAGTTTATGAAACCTATAAACTTGAGAGGAGTGAGTTTTCCCATGAACAGAGAAAACCTTAAAGCGTTTATTCAAGACGGTAAGATCGTCTTTGACAGCGCATCTCAAAACGGACTTTCAAAGAGGGATGTTTTCAACGTTGCTCACGCATTCGGGCTTTGGCTAAAGGATAAAATGGCTCGCGATGAAACGAACATTTCCATCTCCGTCGGTACCGACAAAAGCGAGATCTGCGGAAAGATCAAGGACGTTTTTCTCAAATCGTTCAGCAACGACAGGTTTTTGGTTTATGACGCTCAGGTGACGTATCTGCCTGCGCTTTTCTTGATGACGATCCGCCAAAACGTCACTGGTTGTGTTTTCATTTCCCTTGGTGACAAGGATTCGACTGTTGTCAGCATCGAGTTCATGACAAGGCTCGGAAAAATGGGCGACAAAGAGGTGTGCGAATTCATCGACAATCTGACTTACTCCAACAAGAAGATCGATCTCATAGTGCCTGAGTTCAGCCTCGATTCCAACTTGAAGCACTTTGCCGAAATGACAAGGCAGCGCATCTGTCAAAGGATCAATGCGACGGATTTTTCAAGACCGTTGAGAGGTCTGAAATTTGTCATCGACGCAAACGACGGGCTCGGCAGTTTTGTCATTGACAAGATCCTTCTTCCGCTCGGAGCGGAGGTCGTCGAGGTCAAGGGAACCGACCTTGTCGCAAAGCATTGCAGGAACGTTTCCGCCAATGCCGGGATTATTTTCGACTATAATTTGCAGACTCTTTCCTACGTCAGCAGGGACTACGGGCTTCTTTCAAAAGAGGCGTTCACTTTCCTTGTTTCCCAGCTTGTTGACACGGGCGAGGACGAAGATATTACCTTCCTGACGAACTATAAGGTTTCAAGCAGAACCGTTTCCTACGCTTCAAAAAACAAAAAATGCACTTTTGAAGTCAACAGCGCCGAGAACGATCTTATCGAGCGTCAGAGATTTCTTAACGAAAACGGTGTCAGTTGTCCTGCGGCGATATATTCCGACGGGCGCTGCTGTTTCAGCGAGAACTACTATTTATCTGACCCCGTCTACACTCTTTTCAGACTTATCATGAAGATCATCTCCCTGAAAGAGGACGGGAAGAGGATCGACGATCTCGTCAGCCCATTCTTCCAAAACAGCGGGGAGTGGCTGATAAAGAACGATTCCTTCGACAAAGCGGGTTATGCGAGGACAGTCCTGACCGCTTTTGAAGGACGTTGCCTGAGGGAAGATCGGCTTAAAACGGAAGCCGGCGACGGTTGTGTCAGGTGCAAAGGCATGGATTTCGACTTTGAGATCGTCGTCGAAAACGAAGAAGACTTGTCGGTCAGGATCAATGCGTCCGCTACGAAAACGGTTAACATTTTGCTAAAAGAGATTTATGCCTTTCTTAAGAATTTCACCTCATTAAATGTTGATGAAATCGAAAGTGTTTTTTGATTATTTTTGTGTATAATATAATAAAAATTATTGACAAAGAATTCCTGCAATGCTATAATAGTAATTGCAGGAATATGTTCTTATTTCTGTAAATATTCAAGAAAGGAGGACAAAATTTATGCAAAGGATTATCTCCGTAATTCTTTCTATTCTTATTCTTTTGTTCGGAACGCTTATTCCCGGACTTGCGAACAAGGAGAAAGGTATTACACAAGGCGAATGGCTTTCTAAGGTAGATTCTGAGTTCGGAATGAACACATACGAGAGTCAGAAACCGTACTATCCCAACGTAACCCCCGAAAACAAGTATTTTGCAGCAGTGCAGATCGCTTATGAATGGGGCGTTATCGACAGTTCGGATAAGATCGACACAGAAGCAAACGTAACGAACGAATTCGGCGCCAAGACTCTTGTCAAAGTCGCCAATCTCGAAGCTGTTGAAGGCAAAGAAGTTCTTATTAAGAACGCTGATGACCTTAAATATGCTAATGAAGTTGCTATTGCAGTTACTCACGATCTTGCTAAACTCAAGGCTGACAACTCCTTTATGGTAGTTGATCTCGCTTACGATCAGGCTGTTAAAGCTCTCGAAAAGACTAAAGAAATTTGGTCCGGATTGAAGCTTAGCTCCAAGTCAGCTGCTGAAGTTGAATACTCCGAGCCCGTTAATGAGATAGCTACGAACGATTATGTCATCGATGGCGATAAGGTTACTCTTCCTGCCGGCACGCAAGTCAATGCAGGCGAGACTATCGTACTTCCGCAGAACGCAGAAAACGTTGAAGGCGCTGTTATGAGCGTTGAATCCGTTAAAACTGTTGATGGCAAGACTGTTGTCGAAGCAACACCTGTTGATGCTGAAGAAGTTATTGAAAGCGTAAAATTTGAGGGTGCAGTTACTCCCAACTTGAGCGCTTCTAAGATTACTGATGCGCAGGGTAATGTTATTCAGACTGCTTCTATCGACAACGAAGGCGCGCTTGCAGACCTCATCAAGAGCAAACTCTCAAACTTCAGCTTTAACGTTGGCGCTGCGAAAGTTAACGTTTCCGTTAAAGACAACGGTTTTGATGTTTCTATCGGCGGTTCTGTATGCGACGGCGTATATCTTTCCGATACATTCTCAGTTTCCAACCTTGTTGTCCAGACAAAATTGGACGCCAATATTGCTCAGGGCAACATCAAGGAAGCCTACGTTGTTCTTGATTATGATTGCACAAACACTGCTTCTGTAACAGGCGCTCAGAACTGGGGACTTGTCAGCGAAAACACTGACGACAACTCTTCTCTCAGCCTCATCGACCAGATCAAAGCTAACCTCTCTGATCTCAAGCTCAAAGCAGGCGCATATTCCAAGATCAACGTATTCTCTGTTGCTGTTCCGATCCCGGATTGTCCGGAAATCACGATCACTCTCGACATTTCCCTCCAGCTTTCAGTAAGCGGACGTGCGGAACTCGTTATTTCTTCTCACAATTATAACGGATTTGAGATCATCAACAACAAGGGAAGATTCATCAACGCTACAACTCAGCGCAGCAATTCCTTCAACGCTTACGGCTCCGCCGAAGCAACGGGATGCATCAGCGTTGGCGTAGGAGTTCTCACTTATGACGTTATGGATCTCGATGTAAACGCAGGCCTTGGCGCCACAGTTTACACGAACATCACTCTTCCTGCAAAGGGAGACGACGTTACATCCATCTCCGAAGAGCTTCCTGCCGACATGGTTGCGCAGGCAGTTGCAGTCCTTGATGACGCAGACGAATTCGGAATCTCCGGAAAAGTCACCATCTATGGAATTCTCCGCATCTCCGTCGGCGAAAACAGCCTGATGGGTAAGATCGGTCTCAAGAAGTCCTGGTCTATCTTTGATAAGAACAACGGTACTATTTTCGAGTACGAATTCTGATCCTGAATAAAATCTGACGATTTTTGCCTCCGGTTTTTCCGGGGGCTTTTTTGCCTCCGGTTTTTCCGGGGGCTTTTTCTGTTTAACTACAGTTGTCGCTGTTATGTTTAGATAATAATATCTATCACACATATTATCCATCGCACATAAAAAACCCTTGTGATATGTAAAATACCACAAGAGTAATATCACAAGAGTGTTTTAATGTTCTACGATCAGATTGCTATCGTTATGGTGAATTGTTTTTCTTCCTCATCAAAATGCCACGTGCAGATGCCGTCATATTTATCTACGATATTTTCGATGATCTTTATGCCGTATCCGTGGTTTTTCTTATCCTTCTTTGTTGTGATAAGCTTGCCCTTCACGGTGTTCGGAGCCGTGTCGCAGCTGTTTACACAAACCATTGCGTCCGATCCCATGTTCTTGTTGATCGAAAGATAAATGTGCTTTTCGGTCGAATTTCTTGCAGATTCGACCGCATTGTCAAGAACGTTGGACATCAGCGAAACAAGGTCTGTATCGTTGATTCTTGAAAAATCTGCAGCGCCGATACTGGTTTCAAAGCTGATGTTTTCTGCATCGCATTGGATCTTATATCTGTTGAGCAAAACGTCAAGCTGTTTTTTGTCTGTAAAACCGGATGTGGAGTATTTTTTCAGATCGTCGTATATCTGATCTATATATTCGTTGATTTTCTCACTGTCGGACATCCCCTTGATCGCAAGCAGGTGATTTTTCTCGTCGTGCGCCAAACGTCTGATGTGCTCCGACTGGTATTCCAGAAGATCGTAGTATTCTTTTTCTATCTGGATTTTGTTGAGCTCATTGTGCAAAGCCTTGATTTCGATGTTTCTCTCTTCCGTGTAAGCGTAAAAAGCACACGTTGCGACGACTGCAACAAGCAGCGAAGCCACGCTTGCGGAAATGTAGACTTTGGTCATTTGGTTGATCTCGTTGTTTGCGAGCACGATCCAATAAACGAATATCGCAAAGGATGCGCAAATCGGATAGAGGAAAAGATAGACCGGCGAACTGCTCTGCTGCTTTTCTTTTCTGTTCTTTAGCCTTTTGAAAAAGTGGATGAGAATCAGTCCGAGCAGGAGATAGATTATCTTGCTCGCAACTGTCCAAACGACAAAATGGTTCAGATCGGTGTTAAGAAGCTCCATGTCGCCGACGCTGGAAAACATTGCCATACATACAAACTCTGACATTAGCTCTATTGCCGAAATAGAAATAGAGTTAATGATTGACTCTTTTAAAGTTGTCTTGAATCCGGCGAACGAAAAAATAAAAATGAAAACAAATGTTGCTATAAGGTTTACAACTGTAATACTTAAGAAATAATAAAGACAGAAAAATGCGCTGAAACAAAGCAATCCCCAGAGAACTGTTTTGAAAAGGTTTTTCCTGACCTTGTATCCGTTCAAAAGGATCGTGAGAGTGACAAGAAACTCAACGAGAAACGTAACGCTGTTAACGTAAAAATTGATCATTTTTGCATCTCCTCAATTCTTCTTGTAATATATTGCTTGAAAGCAGGCCTTTCGCGGTATGAGATCGGGACGTTGTACTTGTCGTACATCAAAAGGTTGTCCCTCGTATATTTTGTGATATAATTCGTATTGATGATAAAACTCTTGTGGACTCTGTAAAAATAGGACGGCGAAAGCTTATCCTGCCAGAATTCGATCGGTTTTGTTGAAGTATAATCTCTCCGGGTCGTTACAACTTTTGTGTATCTTCCGGTTATCTCGATGAAAACGATATCGTTTGAAAAAACCTTTTGGACTATATCGCCGTCCTTTACCATAAATTCGACGGCAGTCTTGTCGATCATATCGGCTGCGGCTTTCAGCCCTTTTTTCAGCCTCTCGACGTCGAGCGGTTTTGTCAGGAATCTGAAAGCGAAGAGATTCATCGCGTCGTCGAGATAACTCTCGTAAGCCGTGATAAAGAAATACAGAGTGTTGCTGTTCTGGAGCCTGATCTTTTCGGCAATCTGCATCCCTTTTATATTGCCGATCTCAACGTCAAGGATCGCAATGTCGAAAAACCTCATTTCGTTGTTCAGAACTTCTTCGCCGTCGGTGTAAGTTTCGATATGGACAGGCACATTCAATTCCAGGAAACAGGTTTCGACCGTCTTTTTTACTTCGTTGACGTATCGGTAATCGTCGTCGCAAATCAAAACATTCATGATCGAAAAATCCTCTCAAATACTTGATTATACTTCCCTCAATATATTTTAACATACGAAAAACATCCGTGTCAATGCATCGATGAGGTCATTTTTGTGCAGTTTTGTCGTGAAATTGTGCAGTTTTGCATTTTAGTGGTAATTAATGGTAATTATAATAAATAATCGATTTGTTGTAAATAAAGGGTGACAATTGTAAAAATGTGTGGTAAAATTATAAGAAATAAAGAAAACGGAGATGTGGTCATGGAGATTCGCAATATTCAGATCATCGACGAAAACAACTATTCATCACAGATGATCGACGTCGTAAAACCGTACCTTGGAGAATTTGAAAAAACGGGCAGCTTTTCATCTTTTGACGGGAATAATATTTTTTATCGTTTCTATCTCAACGACAGCGCAAAGGCGAACGTCGTTGTTGTCCACGGTTTTACCGAGAACTCCGAAAAATTTCTTGAGATGATTTATTATTACCATAAAAACGGCTATAACGTCTTTTCCTACGACCAGAGAGGTCATGGCAATTCCTACAGGGAGGTCGAAGATACTTCCATCAGCCATATCAATAAATTCGATGATTACGTCTGCGATCTTGAATCGTTTGTCGATAATATTGTGAAGAAAACTTCGCCCGATCGACCGAACTATCTTTTCGCTCATTCAATGGGCGGGGCAGTCGGAATTCTCTATATGATGAAAAATCCGGATTCTTTCGCCAAAGCCGTTCTGACAGCGCCGATGGTGTTCCCTCAGACAGCAGGTGTTCCTGCTTTTGCTTCAAAACTTATGGCAAAGTTCTTTTGCCTAATCGGAAAGGGGAAAGACCGTGTGTTCCTTCACGGCGAATTCGATCCGAAATCCGACTTCGAAAACAGTAACGACACCTCCGAAGCGAGATATGAGTACGCCATGGATCTTAAGCGCAATAATAAGCAGTACCAAAATTGCTCCGCTTCCTATAGCTGGGTGTATGAGTCGCTGAAGATCACAAAAGATATTTTTAACAAGAAGAAATGCGAAAAGATCAACACTCCCGTTCTGCTCCTGCAGGCGGAAGTCGACGGCTCTGTCAGGAAAGAGCTTCAGCCGGAATTTGTAAAACTTTTAAAAAAAGGAACCGTCAAGGAGATAAAAGGCTCGAAGCATGAGATCTACCTCAGCTCCGACGACGTTATGAAAGAATATCTTGAAGAAATCTTCAGCTTTTTTGAAGATTGATCATTAAATTATAAGTATTTGGAAATCGGGTGATTATTTGCTATTGTCAAAAGTTTTGAGCGCCGTGGATTTTGTCGGCGACGTAAAAAACGATGAAGAAATTACCGAAATCGTTTATGACTCCAGGCTTGCAAAACCGGCTTGCATTTTCGTTTGCATCGCCGGTTACAGCGTAGACGGTCATAACTTTGCCCAAAACGCCTACGACAACGGCGCAAGGTGCTTTGTTGTCGAAAAAGACGTTTCTTTGCCTGATGACGCGCAGGTGTTTAAAGTCTCCGATTCGCGCCGATCGCTCGGAGCAATGTCGGCTGAGTTTTATTCTCACCCCGACAGGGAGCTTAAGCTCATCGGCATAACCGGCACAAAGGGTAAGACAACAACGGCGCATCTTGTTCAGAAAATGCTCAACTCTTCGGGCGTTCCTTGCGGAATTATAGGCACTGTAGGCGCAGAATTCAACGGCAACAGATACCCGACAAACAACACGACTCCCGAATCATTTGAATTGTACAAGCTGTTCAGAAAAATGCTCGACGACGGCGCAAAAGCCGTTGCGCTCGAGGTCTCCTCGATCGGCATAAAACAGGGCAGGGTGGACAACCTGAATTTTGCTGTCGGCGTGTTCACCAATCTTTCGCCGGATCATATCGGGAAAAATGAGCATGACTCCTTTGCCGAATATGCGGACTATAAATCGAAGCTTTTTGAACACTGCAATATTGCGGCCTTCAACTACGACGACGAAGCCCATTCCATAATGGAGAAAAACTGCAAATGTAAAAAGATCTCATTTGGCGTAGGAAATTACGACGTATCGGCTTCAAACATCAACACAGGCGAATCGAGCAGCTCCAAAGGCTTGTCGTTCGATTGCAGCGTTTTTGGCGAGCTTTTTGAAGTAAAAACAAGCCTTAAAGGCTATTTTAACGTATACAACGTCCTTGCTTCCATAGCCGTGTCGAAATCTGTCGGATGTGACCTCGAAAAAGCTATAGCATCCCTTGCCGACGTTCAGGTAAGAGGCAGAGTCGAGTCTGTGCAGCTCGACGCCGATTTTGACGTTATCATCGATTATGCCCACAACGGTCTGAGTCTGAAAAGTATTCTCGAAACGCTTGAAAAGGAAAAGAAAAACAGGCTCATCTGCCTGTTCGGCTCCGTCGGCGGCAGGACTCAGGAAAGGCGCGAAGAGATGGGCGTTGTGGCGGGAAGCATATGCGATCTTTGCGTCGTGACTTCCGACAACCCGAATTTTGAAGACCCGATGAGCGTTATCGCCGATATTGTAAAAGCGATCGAGAGCGTCAACGGAAAACATTATGCCGAGCCGGACAGGGAGAAGGCCATCGAATATGCGCTTTCGATTGCTCAAAAGGGAGATATAATCCTCCTCGCAGGCAAAGGCCACGAGGAATATCAGCTCATCAACGGCGAAAAGATACCTTTTTCCGAGAAAGAAATAGTTGAAAATTATGTCAGGAGAAACAAGAAAAATGGTTGAATTCAGAGAAGAAACCGATTTAAAAAATTTTGATGAATTTGTTGGCAGGAAAAAAGGCTCTTTTATCCAGTGTTCACGCTGGCCTAAGATCAAAACCTACTGGAAACCTTATTTTTTTGCTGGATTCAGGAACGGCGAACAGGTTTTGTCCTGCCTTGTCCTTGAAAGAAGTCTGTCCGTTTGCGGCAAGATCTGGTATGTTCCCGACGGGCCTCTGACAGATTATTCGGATCCGGAGATCCTCTCCGGTTTTACGTCGTTTATTAAGGATGAGCTGAAAAAACATTCCATTACCGCCCTTTTGACCGACCCTCACGTTGCTTTGAGAATAGACCACGAGCTGTGTGATGACGGCGTAATGCTCCATGAAGAGCTGATAAAACTTGGTTATATCCTGAATTTTGACGTCGCGAGGTACATATACAAATCCCCGATCCAGTATATGATCTCCCTGAAAAAAGAGGACGGCACCCCTTACACCGAAAAAGAACTCCTGAAAAATTGTGAAAAAGGCGTCCGTTATTCCGTCAGGATCGGCGAGAGCAGGGGACTTGTCTGCAAAAATTATACCTACAAAGATCTTGAATCCGACCCCAAGATACTTGATGACTTTTCTACTGTCATGAGGGCGACATCCGACAGAGATGATTTTATCGAAAAGAAACCCGAATATGTCAAAAACCTCATGAAGGTCTTTGAAGACAGCATGACCCTGTCGCTCGTTTATTACGACAGGAATTTTGACAAGCAGTTCGAGGATGAACGCCAAAAAACTCTTTCGGAAAACCTCAAGAAGCTTGAAAACACCGACAAGACAAGCGTTATCAACAGGCTCACGAACGAGAATGAAACGATCAAGCAGCAGTCGGAAAACTATCAAAAACGTGTAAAAATTGCCGACGATTATTCTTCGGAAGAAGTTTTCGTTGTCGCAGGCGGGCTGACAGTTCGATTCGGCGGCGTAGCAAGCTGTCTTTTCGGCGGCAGTATCGACGCTTTGAGAAATGAAACACGTTCAAGCCATTTTGTAAACTACCGCAGGATCTGCGACAGCATCGAGCAGGGATGTGATTTCCACGATCTGGGCTATGTGCTTGTCGACAATCCTTCGATCCCTTCCGACAAAACGCAGATCATGGGCGAGCTTACGCCTTTCAAAAACTTTGAGGGCATCAACTCCTTCAAAGCGAGCCTCGGCGCAAAGCTCTATCAGTTCGAGGGCGAATACGTCCTCGTCAACAACAAGTTAAGATACTTCATCTATTCAAAACTTGTGCCGCTTGTCAAGAAAGTGAAAATCAAAATTATGCGCTTCATCAGAAAAGTGAAGTAGGAACGGTGGAAATTTAGATGATAGTTTGTCTTGCGATAATTGCGTTGTTTGTCTTCAAAGCGGAGAAATGGGCGTTTTTGTGCATCCCTCTTTGCCTCTTGTATGTCGCCGTCAAGTCAAAATTTAAAAATCGTTCTTCAAACAGCTTTGAAGATAATCCTTACGACGAATTGTTTGAAGACGAACTGCTTGAAGACGATTTTCACAAAGAATAGTTTTCGCCTGTTATTCGACAAGTGATTATTTATATTGACAAATTTTGTAAATCCTTTATAATTGTACTGTAATCATTAAAATGAGGAGTTTGTGTTATGACAATATCAGATGCAATTACTCTCCTAAGCGGCATAGCGCTTTTCCTTTTCGGCATGAAATTCATGGGCGAAGGCCTCAAAAAAGTTGCCGGAAACAAGCTCGAGGTCATTCTCTATAAGCTTTCCAGCACTCCGTTCAGGAGCGTTTTGCTCGGAACGGGAGTAACTGCGGTAATTCAATCGTCCACCGCAACGTCGGTCATGACGGTCGGATTTGTCAACTCCGGCATGAT
>JAFTCG010000093.1 GCA_017454815.1 Clostridia bacterium | reverse complement strand
AGTATTCCGAGGAGTTCACCGACAGGCTTCCCTTCGCAAACTATCTTGTGAAAGCCAAAAAAGACGGATTTATAACCATGATCTATAGAAATCTCCCCGTGTTTCCGGGGATCGAATCAAACCAGACGATCAACTTTATTCCCCAAAATCAGGTCGGGGACAACGTTACCTCAATTGTGATCGACGCAATTGAACCCGTTGATCTGTAAGGGGTGAGACTATGGCGCAGACACAGCCTTTTATACCCAAAACGATAACCGTTCACCTCGGCTCGCCCGATTCAAACGCGATCAACGTCACGGACGATTTTGCCTCTTACGTCAAAAACGTCGCTTCCAGCGAAATCTACCCGACCTGGCCGGAGGAATCTTTGCGGGCTAACATCTATGCGATCATCACTTTTGCATTAAACAGGATCTACACGGAATACTATAAATCGAAGGGCTATAATTTTGACATCACGAACACAACGGCATACGACCAGGCTTACGTCCGGGGCAGGGAGATCTTTCAGCCGATCTCGCGCATCGTCGATGAGATCATCGACAGCTACGTAGTAAAGGACGGTCAGGTGCAACCTTATTATACCCAATATTGCAGCGGAAGAGACACATATTGCCGCGGGCTTTCCCAATGGGGAACGGTGACTCTTGCCGAAAGAGGGTATACGCCTTATCAGATTTTGAGATACTACTACGGCAACGTTGGTATAGTCGAGAACGTTCCCGTCAGATCGAACGTCGAATCTTACCCGGGAAGACCGCTGAAGCTTGGCAGCGCAGGTGAAGATGTCAGGACTATCCAGCAGGAGCTCAACCGTATCGGCAAAAACTATCCTGCGATCCCGACGATCTCTTCAACCGATGGCATCTTCGGCCAGCAGACTCAGCGCGCCGTCACAAAGTTTCAGGAGATATTCAACCTCACGCCCGACGGCGCAGTCGGCAGGACGACATGGTATAAGATCAAAAACATATATAACGGAGTAAAAAACCTCAACGATCTGGAGACAGAGGGCATTACCGAAAGCGAGATCAGGAGCGAAATATCCTCCGTCATTCGTCAGGGAGCGAGGGGAGAGCAGGTCAGGTATTTGCAATATCTGCTCAATTTCATCAACCTCATGAACAACACCAACAATCAGATCAGCGTCGACGGGATCTTCGGCAACGCCACAAAGAACGCCGTCATCAACTTTCAGAAAAGATATGACCTTACCCCTGACGGCATAGTCGGAAGAAGCACACGCAACAAACTGCTGTCCGTCTACGAAAGCATTCTAAACGACCTGCCCGAAGAATATAAACCCTACAGGAATTTCTACTATCCCGGATATATCCTGCTAAAAGGCTCGAAGGGCGATCCCGTCAAACAGCTCCAGAATTTTCTCAACACTGTTGCGAAAAACACGGGAGCATTTTCAAAAATCACCGCCGATGGAGTTTTCGGGCAAAAAACCGCCGACGCAGTGATCGCATACCAGAGATACAAGGGCTTGAGGCCGACAGGGCTTGTTGACCCGGAGACATGGATAGACCTCAGAGAGGACTATATAAAATACACCTGAAAAAGGAATTGAAATGGAAGTTTTTACAGGGACAATCGAAAAAGATATTCAGCTTATCGAAAACTCGCTCAGGATCGAAGACAACTTTGACATCCACCAAAAGGAATTCGTCTCGGGCGAGAGGAAAGCAAAACTCTACTTTGTCAACGCTTTCACAAAGGATGAAGCTCTCCAGAAGGTGATTTTGAGGCTGACGCTCTTGAAGAAAAAAGAGCTTTCCCAGTGTTCCCGCGCGAAAGAGCTTTCCGAAAGATTCATTTCCCACGCCGAATGCAGCGTTGAAAAATCGGCAAAAAGAGCTTCTCTCGCCGTTTTGTCCGGGGCGACGGCATTGATCGTCGACGGGTTTGACGAAGCGATCATAATCGATTGCAGGAGTTATCCCTCCAAGTCGATCGAAGAACCCGACAGCGACAGAGTTCTGCGCGGCTCGCACGACGGTTTTTGCGAAACTTTGATGATCAACGCCGCCCTTATCCGGCGAAGGTTGAGAGATACAAACCTGACAATAAGGAACATGAAAGCGGGCAGACGCTCCAACACGGATCTGTTCATTTGCTACCTGGACGATAAAGTTGACAAAAAATCGCTCCGGGTGCTTTTGAGAAAGATAGATGAAATCAGCGTCAACACGCTGTCGATGAGCCAGGAAAGTCTTGTGGAATGCCTGCTCCCGAATCAGTGGTATAACCCCTTCCCCAGGATAAGATATACAGAGCGCCCCGACACAGTCGCCGCTACAGTTGCGGAGGGAAATATAGTGCTGATGATCGACAATTCCCCCTGCGCCGTGATAGTCGAGACGAGTTTTTTCGATTTTATCCAAAACTCAAACGACTACTATTTTCCGCCCATGATCGGGAGCTACCTGCGCTACGTCAGGATGATAGTTTTCCTGCTGACGATGATAACTACGCCGGTCTGGTATCTGCTCATCATCAATCCGCAGTGGATCCCCCCGTGGCTCGATTTCATCAGGATCGAGGAGCCGGTCTGCCTGCCGGTGATATTTCAGCTTTTGCTGGTGGAGCTCGTGATCGACGCTTTGAAGCTGGCGTCGCTTAACACCCCGAACTCCCTGAACGCATCTTTCAGCGTGATAGGCGCGCTCGTCCTCGGGCAGTTTGCCGTCGACGCAAAATGGTTTGTTTCGGAAGTCGTGCTCTACATGGCGTTCGTCGCCGTCGCGAATTATTCCCAGCCGAGCTTTGAGCTCGGATATGCTTTCAAGTTTTCGAGGGTGTTCCTGCTCGTCATGACAGCTTTGTTCAACGTTTACGGTTTTGTAGCATCGTTTTTGCTGATATTCCTGGTCATCTCGAGGACGAAAACCGTGACGGGTAAAAGCTACCTCTATCCGCTCTATCCGTTTGATAAAAACGCTCTTAAAAGTCTTGTCGTCAGAAGAAACATCAAAAACAGCACAGGGCAAAACGATGGGGAGAAATAATAGTTGACAAAACCGTTTTAAGGTGATAAAATGTAATAAATTGTTGAAGAAGAAGGTCATTTTTCATCAAGTCCTTTCAGAGAGCGACTGCCGTCGGCTGTGAGCGGTTGCAGGGATCGAAATCTGACTACCCCTTCCGAGAGTGGCCGAAAGCTCGATTAAGGTCAACGTACCGACTGCGTTAAAGTCGCCGAGGCGGCTTCGTTTGAAGCAATACGGGTGGAACCGTGGGTAATTATTGCTCATCCTGTTGTTACGGGATGGGCTTATTTTTTTTGGAGGTAAAAAATGATTAACGTAAAATTAAGAGACGACGTAAGACAGTTTGAAGACGGCATTTCGGCTCTCGAGATCGCAAAGCAGATCAGCCCCGCGCTGTGCAAGGTCTGCTGTTCCTGTAAGATCGACGGCATCGTGTCCGACCTCAAAACGTCAATTAACTCCGACTGCGAGATCGAATTCCTCACCTTTGATGACGAGGACGGAAGGAAAACTTTCCGCCATTCGGCTTCTCACGTTCTCGCCCAGGCTGTAAAACGCCTTTATCCCGAAGTTAAACTTGCGATCGGCCCCGCAATCGACAACGGCTTCTACTACGATTTTGACTGCGACTTCTCCTTCACGCAGGATATGCTCGACAAGATCGAGGACGAGATGAAAAAGATAGTCAAGGAGAATCTTCCGATCGAAAAACATGAGATGACTCCCGACGAAGCGATCGCCTATATGGAATCAAAAGGCGAGATCTACAAAGTCGAGCTTATCAAAGAGCATGCCGACAAGGGCGAGAACATAACCTTCTACAAACAGGGCGAGTTCGACGAGCTTTGCGCCGGCCCGCACCTTCCCTCGACAGGCGCGATCAAAGCTTTCAAAATCATCTCCTGCACGGGCGCATACTGGAGAGGCAACGAAAAGAACAAGATGCTCCAGAGGATCTATGCGACTGCTTTCCCGAAAGCCGCTGTCCTCGAAGAATACCTCACCCAGCTTGAAGAAGCGAAGAAGAGAGACCACAACAAGCTCGGCAGAGAGCTGGAGCTTTTCACCACGACCGACATCATCGGTCAGGGACTCCCGATCCTTCTCCCTAAGGGCGCGAGGATAATCCAGACTCTCCAGCGCTTTGTTGAGGACGAGGAACAAAAGAGGGGTTGGCTCCTTACCAAAACCCCCTATATGGCAAAACGCGAGCTCTATCAGCTCTCCGGCCACTGGGATCATTACCGCGACGGAATGTTCGTCCTCGGCGATCCCGACAGCGAAGGCGAGGTTTTTGCGCTCCGCCCGATGACCTGCCCGTTCCAGTATCAGGCTTATCTCAACAGGGCGAGGTCTTACCGAGATTTACCGCTTCGATATAACGAAACCTCAACCCTTTTCAGAAACGAAGCCAGCGGCGAGATGCACGGACTCATCAGGGTAAGGCAGTTCACCATCTCCGAAGGCCACCTCATGTGCCGCCCCGATCAGCTCGAACAGGAGTTCAAAAACTGCCTTGAGCTTGCGATCTATATGCTCAAAACGCTCGGTCTTTACGAGGACGTTTCCTACAGATTCTCCCAGTGGGATCCCGCCGACACCGAGAAATATATCGGCACTCCCGAGCAGTGGGACGAAGCCCAGGGCGTTATGGCGAGGATCCTTGACCACCTTGAGATCCCCTACAAAGTCGGCGTAGGCGAGGCTGCTTTCTACGGGCCGAAGCTTGATATCCAGATCAAGAACGTTCACGGCAAAGAGGACACCCTCATCACGATCCAGATCGACCAGATGCTTGCCGAAAAATTCGGCATGGAATACGTCGACAGCGACGGCTCGAAGAAGAATCCCTACATCATCCACAGGACTTCCATCGGCTGCTATGAGAGAACTCTTGCGTTGCTGATCGAAAAATACGCCGGCGCGTTCCCGCTGTGGCTTGCGCCCGAGCAGATCAGGATAGTCCCGATCGCAGACAGACATCTTGACAAAGCTTATGAAGTCAAAAAGCAGCTTGCCGACAGCGGCATCATCCGCGTTGAAGTAGACGACAGGAGCGAAAAGCTCGGCTACAAGCTGCGCGAAGCTCAGCTCCAGAAAGTACCTTATATGCTCGTCATCGGCGACAAAGAGGCGGAGACGAACACTGTTTCAGTGCGCAAACGCTTTGAAGGCGACATCGGCTCATCGAGCGTCGAAGATTTTATATTGAAAGCTAAAGATGAAATCGACAACAAAGTCATCGGCTAATAATTAAAAATACCCCTTACGGATAATCCGTAGGGGGTAATTTCTGTGTTCTGAAAGTGTATTAAAGCTCGTCTGTTACAGCTTTATGTATTGCACTGCGCCGTTTTGTTCTCTCGATTTATCGGCCTTATATACGCAAAGGTGACCGACGATCGAATCGTAGATCGAAGTGCAGGCAATGCTCGGCTCCTCGCCCGAAACCATCCTGACGAAATCCTCCGCAAGGCGAAGGTCGCCGCCGCCGTGGCCGCCGAATGCGCCGGTCATATCGCCGGTAATATGCAAATCGACAACTTCCGTGTCGCACGCAAATCCGTTGAAGTCAGGGGAATCGCTGATCTTGTTGGCGTTGAGGGTGTTGATCGTGAAACGCTGGCTTTCAAAGTCGCCGTAGATCTCGCCTTTTGTGCCGATGATGTGGATGTTTCTCGCAGGACGTGGAGTACCGCCGACCATATTGTGCGTTGCAGTTGCGCCGTTTTCAAAGTTGATGAGCACGCTCTGGTGGTCGACGACGTTGTTGTTCGATTTGTAAATACATTTGGCGTAAGGATAATCGGGGTTTTTCATAAGCTCGATTCGCTCCTCCACGCTCGGATCGCCTTTGCCCTGGAAAGGTTTCCAGACGTGCAAGCCCCATCTTTTCGGGTGGTTGACGTTCAAAAGCTTCGTTGAATACGGGCATTCGTCGACGAGAGGGCAATCAAGCATGCAAACAGTTCCGGCGTTCTCGGGAGCTTTCTCGCTCTTATACTGGAAATTGTTGCCGAAAGAGGAAACCGCAACGGGCTTCACTTCGCCCATCAGCCACATGATCAGGTCGATATCGTGGCAGCATTTTGCGAGCAGCATGGAAGTCTTGCAGACGTCGGAGTTAGACCATTTTCCGCGAACGTAGGAGACGGAAGTGTGTTCAAAAGCAACGTGCTCCGTCGTCTGGATGTTCTTTATTTCGCCGATAACGCCGCTGAGAAGGCGTTTTTTGATCTCAAAATAGAACGGGGCGTACCGCAGAACGTGGCAGATCATGACCTTTGATACGTTCTTTTTTGCGCATTCAACGATCTCCCACATCTCGTCTTCGTTGACCGCAAAAGGCTTTTCAAGCAGCATATCGTAACCTGCGTCGAGCAGGGGAACGGCTGTGTCGCGGTGCTGTTGATCCATCGTTCCGTTGATGATGACGTCGGCGAGCTTTCCGCACTTTGCGAGTTCTTCCGCACTTTCAAAGCACATATCCTCCGGGAAGGAATATGTCTTCCTTGCGATCTCGCGCCTGACAGGATCGGGGTCTGCAACGCCGACGATCTTAAGCAGCTCCGGCTTCGATTTTGCCAGAGAGCTGTAAAGCATTCCTCTGTCGCCTGCGCCGACAAGGATCGCTGTGACAGGTTGATTCTTATTCACGTTCAAATAACACCTCCGGGAAAGCGTAAAGGAAAAAAGCTTTACACATTAAACCTGAACAAAACGATGTCGCCGTCGTTCATGACGTATTCTTTGCCTTCGCTCCTGACAAGGCCTTTCTCTTTACAGGCGGCCATTGAGCCGTTTTCCATCAGTTCGTCAAACGACACGACTTCAGCACGAATAAATCCTCTTTCAAAGTCGGAATGGATCTTTCCCGCCGCCTGAGGAGCTTTCGTACCTTTTTTGATAGTCCAAGCTCTGACTTCAGGTTCGCCTGCAGTAAGGTAGGAGATAAGTCCTAGCAGGGAATAGCTCTCCTGGATCAGCAGATCAAGTCCGCCTTTTTCGATGCCGAGGTCGTTTAAAAACATTTCTTTTTCCTCTTTGGAAAGTGAAGCGATCTCTGCTTCCAGCTCAGCGCAGATGGGAAGCACCTGTGAGCCTTCGGCTTTTGCGATTTCACATACGGCTTTGTATCTTTCGTTGTTTTCGATGCCGCCGAGGAAATCGTCTTCGCCCATATTGCAGGCGTAAATGACGGGTTTAACCGTCAGCAACGCTGTCGAGAGGAGCATCTCTTTTTCATCGTCGTCGCATTCGATCATGCGAGCCATTGTGCCGTTTTCCATCTCGTCGCGGGCTCTTTTGAGAAATTCGACTTCTTTTGCGAGCGATTTGTCGCCCTTCATGGCTTTGGAAGACCTGTCGATCCTTCTTTCGATCAGCTCGATGTCGGAGAAAAGAAGCTCGAGATTTATCGTTTCGATGTCCCTTGCGGGATCAATAGAGCCCTCGACGTGGGTGATGTCGTCGTTTTCAAAACAACGTACGACATGGATGATCGCGTCGACTTCCCTGATGTGGGAAAGGAATTTGTTGCCCAGGCCCTCGCCCTTGGACGCGCCCTTGACGAGCCCTGCGATGTCGACGAATTCGATAAAAGCAGGGGTGGTCTTTTTCGGGTGGTACATCTCTGTCAGCTTGTCCAGCCTTTCATCGGGGACCGCGACCACGCCGACGTTCGGCTCAATCGTGCAGAAGGGATAATTCGCCGACTGCGCGCCGGCGTTCGTTATAGCGTTAAAAAGTGTGCTTTTGCCGACGTTCGGCAAACCTACGATACCTAATTTCATTTGTTATTCATTCCTTATATTTTCTTGTCGGCCCAATTTGCGATGTATTCATAAACCTCCGGCTTACCCTCGTTGAGGATCTCGTGCCGAAGACCGGGCCAGAGCTTAAGCTCCGTTTTGTTGTGACCTGTCGAAACGAGTTTGTCGAAAACGGTCCTCACGCCTTTGGAATAGTTTCCGACGGGATCATCTTTGCCGGAGGTGAGGAGGATAGGAAGATATGCCGGCACCTTCCTGAACCATTCGGAGGAGGAAACATAGGAGAGGATGCCGAAAAGTCCTTTAAATCCGGAAACGGTGAAAACGTAGCCGCAAAGGGGATCGGCGTTGTATTTTTCTACGTTTTCTCTGTTGACGCTAAGCCAGTTGAAGCCGAGATCTTCTTCGGTCTCGAGGAACTTTTTGTTGTATGCGCCAAAGGCGATGTTGTTGAGGAAATCGCTCTTCTTGTTGAAGCCGCTGTAGTTTCCGATGACGTTCGCCATGAGGATGCCCATGCCCGCTGCAGGGTTCGGGCCGCTTGTGCCGCAGATGATTGCGGCTTTGATCTCGTCGGAGTATTTGGCGAGGTACGCCCTTGCGACAAAGGAACCCATACTGTGGCCGAAAAGGATGACGGGGACACCGGGGAGTTCTTTCTTCGCCAGTCGGGTCATGCTACGGCAATCTTCGACAAGATGAGTCCATGGGTCTTTGTCTTCGCCGAAATAACCGAGGAATTCTTCCGATTTGACCGAACGTCCGTGGCCGACGTGCTCGTGGATGTAGACGGCGTAGCCGAGGTTGGCAAGATAACGGCCGAAGTCTTCATATCTGTCGCTGTGTTCAGCCATGCCGTGAGTGATCTGGAATATGGCTTTGACGTCGCTGTCGTTTTCCGGACGCCAGCATTGAGCGAATATGTATGCCAACTCTGAGTGGGATAAAAAAGCGTTCCCTTCTTCTTTTGAATAGGTTTTGTGGATTATATTCATACAAAGCACCCTTTCGCTTTTTTTGATATTATAACATATGGCTAAAAAAAAATAAAGTAGATTTTTCAAGTTTATTCGATTACGTCTTTATATTATTGAAAAATATTGACTTTCTGTCTGTTTTGTGTAAAAATAATATCAAGTAATTTTGATTCTTCACGGAGGAAAACGATATGAATAAAATACTTATTGTCGATGATGAAGTTGAGATCGCGGAGCTTATTTCCGACGTTTTATCCGATGAGGGATTTGAAACCGAAACCTGTTTTGACGGGATTTCCGCGTTGAACGCCGTGAAGGGAAACTCCGACTACTCGGCTATTATCCTCGACGTGATGATGCCGAACATGGACGGGCTGACGCTGTGCAGGAGCATCAGGGATTCCGTCAGCTGTCCGATTATTTTCGTCACCGCAAAAAGCAACACCCTCGACATGGTTCTCGGGCTTGAGATGGGCGGCGACGATTATATCATGAAACCGTTCGTCGTCGAGGAGCTCGTTGCGAAGGTCAAAGCGCACATCAGGCGCGATCGCAGGAACGAGAATTCAAAATCCTCCGAAGTCCTGTCCGTCGGACGATTGAAGCTGTTCAAGGATTCTTACGAAGTGACGAAGGGCGACGAAAAGATCAAGCTTTCCACAAGAGAATTCCAGATTCTTGAATACTTCATGGAAAACGTCGGCAAAGTGCTTAGCAAGGAAGATATTTTCATGCACATCTGGGGAAGCAGCTACGGCGATATAGGCACCGTCGCCGTCAACATAAAGAATCTCAGGACGAAGATCGACCCCGATTCTCTCTACATCAAAACGATATGGGGCTACGGCTACAAGCTCATAGCTCCGTCAGGAGACAGCAATGAAGTTTAAATTGCCTCTCAGAGCCAAAATTTCGCTGGCGCTGTTCATAATGTATTTTCTCAACGTGGCGGCGATATTTCTTTACGTCAATTTATCCCTCTCCAACGATATCAACACCGACCTCGTCAACATCCGCCGGGACGTTGTTTTCAGGTCGGATAAGTTAGTCGATTACCTTTCAAGGACGGATATAGACGACATCACTTCAGCCTGCGAACAGTTCCGATATGACGACAAAGCGATCGTTGAGATCAGCGACATCGAAGGCAAAACCGTCTTTTGCTATCCGAGCAAAGCGTTCATTGACGACATGAAGCTCTCCAACAAGTTTTATTTAAAAAACTCCGATCATTTCTTTTTCACCAACAGCGTCAACGGTAGGCAGATGTATTTTCTCAACGTATATTCCTTTGCCGTAACGGATGTTTCGTACTACCTTCTTGTTATGTTGATTTTGTTTGAAACTATCGTCATGGCGTTGTTCCTCGTGATTTTTTCGTTCTACATCAAGATGTCCGTTCTCAATCCGCTGTACGAGCTCGGTGGCAAGATCAGGTCCTACGAAACTCTCATGAACATCAGCAATGAACGCTATTCCAACGAGATCGAGCAATTGAACTGCGAGTTCGACAACCTTGTCGATGCGCTTGAAGCGGAAAAGCAGAAGCAAAACAGGATCATCGCGTCCGTTTCCCACGACATCAAAACTCCGCTCACTTCGATCCTCGGCTACGCCGAACAGCTCAAAAAAGACGGTATCAGCCCCGAAAGACGTGAGAAATACACAAATACGATCTATGCCAAAGCTGTCACGATCAAGGATCTGATCGGAAACCTCGATGAATTCCTCAACTACAATTCAAACGAAAAGAGCACTAAGACCGAGATCAGAGTCTCCAGGTTGCTCGGCGATATGAATTCTTATTTTGAAGACGATCTCAAACACGATAACGTTGAATTCAATATTTTCAATTCCTGCGAGGATGAAACAGTACTTGTTAACGCCCTGAGCATCCAGCGAGTTTTCGGAAACCTCATCAGCAACAGCGTAAAGCACAAGAGGAAGGATAAGAGGCTTGTCATCGACGTAACCTGCACCACTGTAAAGGACGACGTTGTTTTCAGCATCAGCGACAACGGCGAGGGGGTTGACCCCGAAAAGATCGACAAGATCTTTGAGCCGTTTTATACCACCGACGAAAGCCGCACCAAGGCTGTTTCGGGCTTGGGACTTTCGATCTGTAAGGAGATCGTTACCGAACACGGCGGCGAGATATGGGCGAGCGCTTCCGAAAGCGGCGGACTTTGCGTAAACTTTACTCTTAAAAAGGCAGATAATTATTCCGGAGGGAAAACATGATCGAATATGATTTGATTACTTCAAAAGGCGAAAGACCTGTCAACGAGGACAGCGTCAGGATCATCGACAGGGGAGACATGAAAGTCTTCGTCCTCGCCGACGGGCTTGGCGGTCAGGGCTTCGGCGACGTCGCTTCTGCTGCTGCAGTCGACGCTTTTGAAAAGTACGCTCTGAACAACGACTACAGCGATGATTTTCTTTACAACTGTTTTCTTTGTGCAAATGAAGGCGTTGTCAATGCCCAAAAGGAAAAAGACTATTATGACATGAGGACTACCCTCGTCGTACTCGTGATCAACGGCGATAAGGCGAGCTGGGGTCATATCGGCGATTCGAGGCTTTATGTTTTCAAAAACTGCAAATACGAATACAGAACAGAAGATCACAGCGTACCCCAGGCGCTTTTGAATATGGGCGAAATCAGGGAAGAGGATATTCGCCACCATTCCGACAGGAACAGGCTGCTTAAGGCTATCGGTTCGTCGAACGAGGACGAGGATTTTTCCTTTGACAACGATGAAAGCGGCGTTAATATCGAGGGCAGGGATTTCCTGCTTTGCAGCGACGGGTTCTGGGAATGGATCGTTGAAAACGATATGTCAAAGATTTTGAAAAAATCGAAGAATACCCATATCTGCCTGAAAGATATGTCAAACAAAGCTCTGACGGATGGATGCGGCAATATGATGGACAACATTTCTGCCATACTCGTCAGATGCAAGTGATAAATTGAGGTAAGACCATGTCAATGTGCGAGGAATGTGCAAACTATGTCTTTGACGAAGAGGACGAGTGCTACTATTGCGACGTCGACCTTGACGAAGACGAAATGATGCGTTTTTTGACCCAAAGCGATTTTAACTGCCCTTATTACCGTTCGGGCGATGAATATGAGATCGTAAGAAAGCAAAACTAAAATCTTTTTATTCAACAAAGCAAAATCATAGGGGTGGGAAAAATGATATTTAAGCAAAACGAGGATTCTTTTATTTACGCGGAAAACAAATATGTAAGTAAAAATCCATTTCTCAACCGTGAAGCGGAGAATACGGCACTTCCGGTTTATGAGCAGGTAAAGGCACAGCTTCCCAAGCCGTATTGGGAAGGTCACAAATCGGCTGTAGACTGTTATTATAAAGCGTGGGAACTTGCATTTTCAAAAATGAAAAGACCTAAAGGCGAACACGGCTTTGTAAGCAACTTTATGGATACTTCGTTGACAACGGATGCCTGTTCATGTGGGATTCCGTCATGATCCTTAATTTCGGGAAATACGGCTGCAACATATTCAATGCTCAAAAAACTCTCGACAATTTTTATTCTCACCAACATTCCGACGGAGTTGATGAGAAAGGCGATCCGATAATCAGGTTTTCAGGAGGCGGTACAACTCAACTGCTTGTTAGATTTAACGGCAGGGAATACTCTTATCGAGTTTAAAATTTGATTCAAAAAGCGGGAACGGTGTCTGTTTATATGTTATTTTACATAAAAAAACTACCTATTGCGTTATTTCTTTTTTCTTGACACTGTATTTCGTATGAGTTATAATATTTGCATAAATGATGCCAGGAGGAGAATATGGTAAATTTTGATGCAATCAAGGATTACGACCCGCAGGTATGCGAAGCCTGCGAAAACGAGCTGAAGAGGCAAAAGGAGAACATCGAGCTCATAGCTTCGGAAAACCTTGTTTCCGAAAAAGTTCTCAGCGTTATGGGCAGCGTTCTGACCAACAAATACGCTGAAGGTTATCCCGGAAAGCGTTACTACGGCGGCTGCCAGAACGTCGACGTTGTTGAAACTCTTGCGATCGAAAGGGCGAAAGCTCTTTTCGGCGCAGAACACGCCAACGTACAGCCCCACAGCGGTTCCAACGCCAATCTTGCCGTTTTCTATGCGCTGCTTGAACAGGGCGATACAGTTTTGAGCATGAGCCTTGCCCACGGCGGACATCTTTCGCACGGCGCTCCTTACAACATTTCCGGCAAATATTTCAACATCGTCTCTTACGGCGTCAGCGATGAGACGGAGATGATTGACTATGACGAGATGAGACGCCTTGCGCTCGAATGCAAGCCGAAGCTTATCCTTGTCGGCGCGAGCGCATATTCGAGGACTATTGACTTCAAAAAGTGCCGTGAAATTGCGGACGAGGTCGGAGCTTATCTTATGGCTGACATCGCTCACATCGCTGGACTCGTTGCCGCAGGACTTCATCCGTCGCCCATACCTTTTGCCGACGTTGTCACAACTACTACTCATAAAACGCTTCGCGGCCCCAGAGGCGGACTTATCCTCTGCAAAGCCGAATACGCAAAGCAGATCGACAAAGCCGTTTTCCCCGGTATCCAGGGCGGACCTTTGATGCACACTATCGCCGGCAAAGCCGTTGCTTTCGGCGAAGCTCTCAAAGACGAGTTCAAGACTTATCAGAAGAATATCGTGATTAACGCCGCGACCCTTGCAAACGACCTTGTTGAAAAAGGCTTCAAGATCATTTCCGGCGGAACGGACAACCACCTTATGCTCGTTGATCTTAGACCTTTCGATATCACCGGCAAAGAGCTTGAGAAGAAACTTGACGAAGTACATATCACTGCCAACAAAAACTCTATTCCCAACGATCCTAACGGAACTTTTGTCACAAGCGGTCTGAGGCTTGGTACTCCCGCTGTTACGACAAGGGGATTCGGGGTTGAGGAAATGCATATGATCGCAAACTGGATTTACGAAGTTACAACCGACTTTGATAATTGTAAAGAGAGAGTTACAAAAGAGGTAATCGATCTTTGCAAACAGTTCCCGATTTATTGATCATAATTCTTTCTGACTTCATATAAAAAAACAATGCCGATCATACTTTCGTATGGTCGGCTTTTTTGCGTTGCATTTTAAATATCAAGTTTAAAAACTGTTCTGAGCAAGTCGATGATCATCATTGAGAACGTCCTGCT
>JAFTCG010000092.1 GCA_017454815.1 Clostridia bacterium | reverse complement strand
GCATACAAGCCATTCGGGGTGTTCTTTATATATGCGTGAATCCTTCTCAACGTTAAACGGAGCCAGCCAAAGCCCGGCAAGATAACCTTTTTCGTGAACTTTGTCGGCAATATATTTCATACCGTTCGGGAATTTTTCGGGGTTTTCGTCGAGCCAGTCGCCGACATACGTTTCGTATCCGTCGTCAACCTGGAAAATCGACACGGACTCTGAAATATCATCGAGAGCGTCAAGGTCACGAAGGATGATCTCCTCGTTGATTTTCTGGAAATAGTTGTACCATGAAGTGTAGCCCGAAAGGTGGTCGATTTTCGGCTTCGGCAGATCCATCATTCCAAAGTAGCTGTCAAAAACCTCGTCGTATCCGCCCTCGAACATCACGACGTCGAGCAGCTCATAGCTGTCGCCTTCGGCGAGCGTGACCCCCTCGACGTCCTTGTCGATGACGAAGATGTTGCAGTTCATGTCGTGGTAAAAAACGGTGAAACCCGTCTTCTCGCAAAGCGATCCGATGAGCGTTATCTTGTCTGCGTTTTTGATGTATGTATAAGCGTGGCTGTAAAACTCGCCGCTTTTTTTCGGATGTTCAACAAAACGATGGTCTCCCGACAAATCGGAGATGTCAAGCAGCTTGCCTTTTAAAACAGGGTTAAGAGAATGCATTTTATCCTCTCTGCTATATTCACGAGTGGCGCTCCATGACTGATAGCCGTTTGAAAAGACCTTTGTGTCGTCGTTGTATCTTTGCTCAAACGACATCGAGAAATCGTGGAGCTTGATCTCTTTTTTGGCGGTGATTTTTGCCTTGACAATGCTGTCGCTGAGCTCGTATTCGATCTTGTAGTCCGAGCTTTCGGGACGTTGAGATTTGGTTGTTAAATCATCAGAGGTATACCTGATTTCAAAGATAGGATATTTCATGGCTTTTTCTCCTTTCGAGCCTGCTTTTTGCAAACAGTTGTGTACCGTCACAACTTATGCTTTTATTTTACAATATAAAAGCAGATTAGTCAACTTTTAAGTTTATTTATTTAAAACTTGACAAAATGGAGAAATAATGAGATAATTGTAAAAAACAGTTTGCGCCTGTGACGCGACAAGGTTTTGGTGAGTATTTATGAGAGTTATTGCGGGGATCGCCCGGAACAGAAAACTGAACACTCTTGACGGTGAAGACGTAAGACCTACCATAGAAAGAACAAAGGAAGCCATCTTCAGCGCGATCCAGTTTGAGATCGAGGGCACCGACGTTCTCGACCTTTTCGCCGGCTCCGGTCAGCTTGGGATCGAAGCCGTCAGCCGCGGCGCAAGGAGCGCGACTTTTGTCGACAGCAGCAAACAGTCCATCGAAGTTGTCAGAAAGAACGTCGCGTCCGTGGGCTTTGACTCCCGATCGAAGATCGTCAACGCTCAGGCGGAAACGTTTGTGAAGACCGCCGCCGGAAAGTATCATATCGCTTTCCTCGACCCACCTTATTCCAGAGGGATATTGCAAAGCATCCTGCCCGAGGTCGAGAAAATCATGGCGCCCGGCGGGATCATCGTCTGCGAGCACCCCTACGGCGAGGAGATGCCGGAAAGCGTCGGAAGGTTTGAAAACAGAAGGGACTACAAATACGGCAAAGTTGCCGTGACCATTTACCGTGATTAACTACGAAAGGCGAAACCAGCATGAAGATCGCAATTTGCCCGGGAAGCTTTGATCCCGTCACAAAAGGTCATCTTGACGTCATCAAACGCGCGTCGAAGCTGTTCGACAAGGTGATCGTCGTTGTGATGCAAAACGTCAGGAAGAAGGATTCCAACAGCTTTACCGTTGAGGAACGCCTTGATTTCATCAAAAGATGCACCTGCGACATCGGCAATGTCGAGACAGACAGCTATGTGGGCTTGCTTGCGGACTATGCCAGGGAGAAGAATGCGGCTGCGATCGTCAAAGGTCTGAGGGCTGTCTCGGACTTCGAGGACGAATTCCAGCAGTCTTTGACGAACATGAGGCTCAACCCCGACGTCGAAACAGTTTTCATTACCGCAAAGTCGGAATACATGTTCCTTAGCTCCAGCGTTGTGAAACAGGTTGCCGGTTATGGCGGGGAAGTCGACGATTTCATCCCCGCGCAGATCATCGACGAGGTTAATAAACGTTTAAATCATAAATAAGAAGGGAAGGACAAAAAATGAACGAGGAAATGAATATCTATAAGCTGCTCGACCAACTTGATGAGGAGATCTCTAACGGCAAGAAGGTTGCCCTGACCAACAAGATCGTTGTTGACGCCGCCGTTTTGACCGAATGCGTCACCGACATCAGGATGAATCTTCCTGACATCATCAAAAAGGCAAGCCAGATCGCCAGCGAGAGAAACAAGATCATCGGCCAGGCTAAAGAAGACGCCGGCACGGGACTTGCAAAGGCGAAGGAAAAATGCGACGAAATACTCACGGAGGCAAACGAGATCGCCGCAAAAACTACCTCCGACGCCAAAAACGATGCCGCAGAGCTCATCAGATCCGCGACAGAGAAAGCCAACGACCTTGTCTCCAAGGCACAGGCGGAGGCCGCCGCAATGATCGAGGAAAGCGAAGTCGTAAGGCAGTCCAAGGAATACGCCGCAAAGATCAAGGAAGAGACAGAGACGAGATGTCGCGAGCTTCTCGAAGGCGCAAAAGCCAAGTCCGAAGAGATGGTAACCTCGGCTCAGACCGACGCCGACGACATTATGAATCAGGCTTCCGAGTGGTCGTCAAATCTCCGCGAAAAGACCACGACTTATATCGACGATCTGATGAAGAACACCGACGAGATGCTTGTCAGAAACGTCAACGATATAAGAAAACTTCGCAGCAGTTTCCAGAATATGCTTAACAATGATTAAGTAAGAACATCACCCCCGCTTTTTACAACAAAAAGCGGGATTTTGATTGTATCCTCCCGAAATTATCATATTTTGTCCCGATACGGCATATGGTTTTTTTGATAACTTATTTTGGGAGGAATATGATGTTCGTTTTTTCAGTGAAGTCCAACAGACTCAAAGCCGTTTTAATTCTGCTCGTTGCTCTGGCGATCTGCTTCGTCGGGGTTTATGCCGCCTTGAACCGCCCGAAAAGCCCTGCCTCGGCGCAGGAGGATGGATGCGTCAGCCTCAGAGCGTCCGACAGCGAACAGCGGGTATCGTTTTTTTCGCAGTTCGGCTGGGAGATCGACGAGGATCCCGTTGAAGTCAGGGAGATCTGTATCCCCGACGAATTTGACGAGGAATATGAAAAATACAACGCCATCCAAAAACAGCAGGATCTTGACCTGGAGGATTACAAGTCCGTCACGGCGAAAAAATGGACTTACAACATAAAGAACTATCCCGGTTATGAAAACACAGAGGGCTGCGTTGAGGGAAATTTGATCGTCTACAAAGGGAACGTCATCGCGGGAGACATAACCTGCCTCGATTCCGAAAACAGATTTGTCGCCACGTTCGATTTCCCCGAGCAGGAAACCACCACGAAAGCAGGAGAAACGCTTGAAAACAAGAATTGACAAACTCCTTTCCGACAACCTGAACCTGTCGCGAAAGCAAGTGAAAAGCATAATAGCCCAGGGCAGGGTAAAGGTTGACGGCGCCGTTGTTCTCAAGGGCGAGGAAAAAGCCGAAGAACAGTCTGTCATAACCCTCGACGGCAAAGAGGTAGCCGTTTCAAAATTCGTCTACATCATGCTCAACAAGCCGAAGGGCGTTGTCAGCGCCGGAAACGACAGGAAAGACGTCACCGTCGTCGATATCCTCCCTGATGAGCTGAAGAGGAAAAATCTTTTCCCCGCCGGTCGGCTTGACAAGGATACTGTTGGATTTGTCCTCCTGACCGACGACGGCGACTTCGCCCACAGGATACTGTCTTCAAAAAACCACGTCGAGAAAACCTATATCGCCAGGATCGAAAAAAATCTCTCGGACGAAGATATCGAAAGGTTTGAAAAAGGCATCTCGTTTGATGAGGAAACTCAATACCTTGGCGCAAAATGCAGGATGGTAGGCGACAGGACCGCAGAGGTGAAAATAGTCGAGGGAAAGTATCACCAGATCAAACGGATGTTCCTCGCTGTGGGCAATAAGGTCCTGGAACTTAAGCGGACAAGCATCGGCGGTCTTGAGCTTGACGGATCGTTGCGTGAGGGCGAAGCGAGGCGGATCACCCCCGAAGAACTTGATATGATCATGTGAAATGGTTACAGTTTGTAACCATTTTTGCATTTTGCTAAAATTTTGCACAATATCAATTATGACGAAAAATGACGTTTTGATTTGTTAAAATGATATAAAAAAAATGAACAAATTGTGAATTCGGGGTTAATTTTTGACTTTTTTGAAAGAAATTATTACATTTTGGTTGCAATATTCGCCGCGAAATGCTATAATCAAACAAAAGAATGTGTCATTTTGCACAATAAACCACAACATGAAAATGAATGGAGAGACATTATTTATGCCAAATCGAATTTTTCAGAGCGTGATTTCTCAACTCGGCGAAGCCACAGGCAGAACCATCGGTATTACCGATGAATCGGGCGTAATTCTTTCGTGCAGCGATCTCGGAAGGATCGGCGATCTTGTTTCGCTCCCCGACGACGTTTTCAAGTCTGGCGAGGTCGTTGTCGGCGACAACTGCAGCTTTGAAAGCATCGGAACAAGGGCGGAAAAAGACTGCGCTGTCTTCATCGACGGCACGGACGAAGAAGCCGCAAAGAACCTCAGCGTTGTATGCATTTCCCTGTCCACGCTGAAACAGTGCTACGATGAAAAGTACGACAAAGCCGTTTTCATCAAAAACGTTATCCTTGACAACATTCTTCCCGGCGACATCTATCTCAAATCAAGAGAGCTTCATTTCAACAACGACACTTCCAGAGCAGTTTTTCTCATCAAGCTCAACACCAAGGACGACGCTTCGGTGATCGACGCGATCCAGAACATCTTCCCCGACAGGTCTAAGGATTTTGTCATCAGCGTAAATGAGACCGACATCGCTCTCGTCAAAGAAGTCGGAGCAGGGGTTGAGACGAAAGATCTCGAAAAGCTCGCTCGCTCGATCATCGACAGCCTCGGATCGGAATACTATTCCGGCCATGCCATCGTCGGCATCGGCACCATCGTCACCGGCTGCAAAGACCTTGCCCGCTCCTTTAAGGAAGCCCAGGTCGCTATCGAAGTCGGCAAATTCTTCGACACCGAAAAAACGATCATCAGCTACGAAAATCTCGGTATTGCAAGGCTTATCTATCAGCTCCCGACGACATTGTGCGATATGTTCCTCAACGAAGTTTTTAAGAAAGGCTCGATCGAGGGGCTTGACGCCGAAACCCTTTTCACCATCCAGAAGTTCTT
>JAFTCG010000091.1 GCA_017454815.1 Clostridia bacterium | reverse complement strand
GCTCGTCACACTCGATGGTATGACAAGATCTCCCTTCAATCCTGTGCAATTGTAGAATGCTGCATATCCTATGCTTGTGATTCCTTCTCCAAGCTCCAAACTCTCAAGATTGTTACAGTTGTAGAATGCATTACTGCCGATACTTGTAACTGTGTCGGGAATGACAAGTCCGTTTTCTGCGTTTGAACAATCATAAAATACGTAGTTTCCGATATTTGTAATTCCATCAATAATCCTTATCGCCTTGATTTTTGATCTTTGTTCATACCAAGGTGTTGCGCTTGACGAGGAATAATTAGGCATAACTGTACCGTAAATAATAAACATTCCTGTTACAAGATTCAAATGCCAGTTTGCCTGCGTTCCGCATTCTCCTCCGTCTTCAACGACAGTACTATCATATATTCTGAAATACTTCATTGCTTTATCCTTCGCATATGTATATGCGGCTGTATTATAGTAACAAAGTATTTTTGTAGCTTCGGAGTCTGCAAAAGCATTTTCTGCTATTGTTTCTACTGTTGGAGAAATAAGAACGCTATAAAGCTCCGAACAATTGCTGAAAGCGTTTTCCCCGATAGTTTTTATTCCATCGGGTATCATGATCTCTATTATATTCTCATTATCTTTTAATGCATTTGCACCAATTGATGTAACAGCCTTTTCGTTGATTTCAGCAGGAACTGCAACGATATAATCATCACCGTTGTACTTCGTTATCTCAATGGTGCCGTCCTCTTTTTCCTCGAAGCTATAATCTTCAGCGTTCGGGACTGTCGCAAACGGTTCCGCTGATTCATTATCGCTCAACGATGTTGCATCAACAGATGATTCTTCTACTACTTCTTCTGTTTCCACTGACGTTTCTGCGGCAGTAGTTTCTTCCGAATCGACCGCAAACACACCGACAGGGATTACCCCGACGGTGATTACTATTGCAAGAATAATTGACAATAATTGTTTCAAAACATTTTTCATTTCAATTTCCTCCTGATCAAGCGTTCAATTCGGTTATGCCGTCTATGATAAAATTAAACATCGGGTAGGATACAAGTTCGTTTTCCATAAAGAAACCTTTTTTGTCTATGTATTCCTTACCGCCAAACAGTGATTGCAAGTCATCTGAAGCTGTAGTAGTGATTTTCTCATTATTTACTGTCCACGTAGTTGTTTCAAACACCTTAAGATCGCCGGATTTTAATGATGCAAGCGCTTCATTCGCCTTTGTTTCTGCCTTTTTTGCTTGTTCTTCTGATGAAAACGCTTTTGCGTTGATTTCGCAATATCCTATCGAATCATCTGCCGCACCTTTGCTCCAGCTCGTCGGCAACTTGCCTTCGGTAATATACGTATTAACGCCATATACATACGTCTGAGTCCAATCAAGTTTGGTTGAAGTCAATGCGAAATTCGGAGCTTTGTCAGTTGAAGGAGAATCACAGCCGACGAAGTATTTTCCGTTCTTCTCGCACGTTTCTGCTGCGCCGTTCAAATAACCCTGCTGGGCTATCAGTATGCTTCCGTTTGCCATAAGGGCGTTTGCAGCGATCCTTTCGAGATTTTCGCTGTTATTCTTGCCTGAATACTGAACTTCCATTGTCACTGATTTGCAAATGGATTTTGCTCCAAGATAAAACGCTGTGTAATCAGATCTGGACTGACTTCCTGCCACAGAGCCGATATATCCGATCTTTGTTTCGGAATCCGTTATTTCGCCGCTTTCTATCATATCGTTAAGCTTCATTCCGGCAATAATACCTGTCAGATATCTTGAGCTGAACGTTGCTATGCTGTAGTTGTGATAATTGCTCAAGCCGTTTGTGATGGATTGATTGCCGTCGGCATAGCAAAACTGGACGTTTTCCTTTTCTGTAGCAGCTTGTACAACGTAATCCTCAAGATTATCTCCTGCTGCAAAAACAAGATTGCAACCTTCGTCAACAAGAGCGGTCAAGGTCGATAAACAGTTTTCTTCAGTAATACCCTGTTTAATCACAACTTTATCGTCGCTCAATCCACAGGATTCTTTCATTGCAGAGATTCCCTTAAGATGCATATCAGTGTAAGAATCTTTTTCATTTCTGGAAAGAACAACTCCGATTTTCAGGTTGTCTTTCCTTTCATCTGCTGCTTTTTCTTCCGCGGTTTTTCCACATCCTGTTAAGGATAACACTATTATCAATATTACGATCGTCAGACAAATAATTCTATTTTTCATGGCATAATACCTCCAAAATATTACAATAGAATAAACCATTTTAATTATACAGAATATGGGTTTCATTGTCAATGAAATGTGGCAGAAAAAAGGTATTTGTAGGTGAATGACGGAATAATGAAAAATAGCATGAAAGAATACTTTTTGAATTATGATTAGCATACTTGGTGTTATACTCTTTGCGTCTGTGGCAGTTGTTCGGAAATCCCGAACAGCTGAGTGTTTCTCAAGATCCTCTTCCGTAAATCTATTTCGCATTACTGAGATAATCTCGATATTACTTAACATTTATGCTATCCTAATCATTAGCAAATAATTCACAATATCCTGATTAGCCTAAGGTTCAAGCCCAGCCCCCTAAACACTTTTTAGTGTTCTTTGCAGCGTAAAGAAACGCAAAAAGTACACCGGAAATTTGGGCTATT
The DNA here is from genome assembly GCA_017454815.1 of Clostridia bacterium. Classification (GTDB taxonomy): domain Bacteria; phylum Bacillota; class Clostridia; order Oscillospirales; family Acutalibacteraceae; genus SIG575. The sequence goes on along the minus strand of JAFTCG010000091.1, from coordinate 18,132 downwards.
TTATGCCATGTTTTTACCGTTTTCAATCTCAAAAATAAAAAAACAGGCTTCGGAACAGTCGTCATGCTGCTCTGAAGCCCGATTTTGAGCTGAAAACGCCCTATTTTGCTTAATTTTACCTGTTTTTCGCCCAAAAAGCACGAAAAAACCTCTCTTGTCGTGGTAGACAAAAGAGGTTTTTATTATGTGCTGATTAGTCCATTTGTTATGGGTTTGAATGAACGGTGCCTTTTGCGCGATTTTACCTATGTAAATAAAGGTTTTAGATCACTTTTGATCTTCCGTTTTTACAACAGGTAATAATTCATTTGTAAATTTTTCGAGTAGGCTATTTCATTTTTCTGCTTTTCATGATATAATAACTATTAGATTGCGGGGTGATAATGGTGCCTGAAAGAAACGTGACGATTCTTCCGAAAATCGAACAGCCAAAACGCGTGGCAATTTACTGCCGCGTCAGTTCTGCCAGCCGCGAACAGATTCACAGCCTGATAAATCAAATATCGTTCCTTACCGTCGAGGTCGGATCCAACCCCGATTTCAGAATCGTAGGAATATATATCGACGTTCATTCAGGATCTTCGGTCGCCGGTCGTCCGGAATACAACCGAATGCTTCAGGATTGCCGTTGTGGAGAAATAGATGTGGTTTACACCAAAAGCGTCAGCCGCTTCGGACGTGATAGCCTTGAAGCCATGAAAGCCGTTCAGGAACTTGTAATGGAAGGCGTCCTTGTCCATTTCTCCGAATATGATATGAGTACCGAAGGAGCCGGAGGCATGCTCCAGTTTCAGGTGGCCGCTACCATTGCAGAAGATGAAAACCGTGCTCGCAGCAAGAATATCATCTGGGCAATCAAACACCAAGCGGAGGACGGCACTTCTTCTCTTTATCGAAGGAAATGCTACGGCTACCGTTCTGACGGAGACGGACTGGTACTTGTGCCCGAAGAAGCGGAAAACGTTCGTCTCATTTTCGATCTGTATCTTAAAGGATACAGTATCGTCAAAATCTTGGATGAACTCGAAAAGCTCGGGATCAAATCTCCCACCGGCAAAGAACGATGGTGCAAGCGCAGCATCGATACGATGCTCAGCAATGAAAAATACACGGGCGACGTGATGGTCTTGAAAACGTACTCTTCCGGTTTTCCGGATAATAAGCGAATGAAGAATCTCAATGTTGACCCGGTGCATCCTATGTTCAAAGTTGAAAACGATCACGCGCCTATCATCACACAAAAGACTTTTGACGCTGTACAAGCCGAAAAACTTCGCCGCAGTAATATCATTAAAGATGCAACAGGAACTCACCGTAGCACCAAAAAGTATTCTGCAAAAAAAGTTGGAAAATGATCCCGACAAATCGGGATTTGAGGAGACAAAAATGATTGGTCACGAATACTGGATACAAGCGGAAACAGACAGTGAACAAAATGAGCTACTCGATATGTTTAGGGGATTCCATGATTTCAGGATCGAAAATGTAAACTATACATCTGCTCATGATCAAATTGATTTACTATTGGAGTATGACACGCGTGAATTCTCTGTACTTCTGCGATTTATGGGCAATGTATCAATGAATTTTATACCCTTAAAAGAATATCCTGCGGACTGGTTGATGGGATCGTCGATTGGGAACACTAATCAGGGACAGATTGTTTGGTCCGGAGACGAAGACATAAACGCAAACGATCTCCCAAATGATGTTTTATGGATATCGGGCAACTCTCTTCACTATGTATTTCTTGATAAAAACGGAGAACCTCAGAAACTGCCTGATGACATGATTCATCAGGTTTGGCATCGTTATAACTTCGAAACCCGTGAATACGAAGATATTGAGAAAGAGTTTCATCCAAGATATTGTGAGTTTGAAGATGATGTTTAAAACGGATGTGGTATATGATCGGTATATTCCTATTTGCCTCACTCCAGCCCCACAGGAATAATATCGTCTATCGTCGCATCCCAAATCATGCGATCATTGATGCGTCATTCAGGCGCAAGCCAAGCCATGCAAAACAGCAAATCATTAATCACAGGAGAGAATACAGATGAAAAAATTGGAGAATTATAGTAAACATATCCGCAGTACGCCCAAAGAAATCGTCAGCGAATACTTATTACCATTGTTTGCGGAATTCGGAATTCTTATCTTATGCATGATCGCCTTTTCCTCATTGGTAAAACTCGGTTCATTGATTCAGGAACCGGCAATGGTCGGTGAGAATCTGACCAGTCCGACCGTGGGAAGGTTGGTGTTTGGAATACTGGCGCTGGTACTGTGGTTCGTTTTCTCCTGGGCCGCATCAAAATCGGCAAAAAAAGACAAGCACTATTCTTCATCGTTTTTTGGATTTGCGGCGGGCATTCTGCTTTGGCAGTTCATCGGCGAAATATCATGGCACTATTCGGTTGGCGGCGTACACTTTGTTCCGTTTGAAAGTGTAACCACTTTTCCGATTGCCTGCCTGTTTATCCTGTTGATGATCTATGGTAAAAAGCACCACAGCTTTGATTGGGGAATCTGGTGTATGCTTCTCTCGTTCGCATTTAACTGGATGGGGCATTATGTGATGGAGGGAACATATCCTTTTGTTGCATCATTTGTGGATCAGCATACATGGTATGTCTGTGCATCTTTGGTTTCTGGACTCTTGGGATTCGTTTACAGCATCATTTTCCTGTTGTTCCGTGTTAAAACCAGACGGGGCAGGTTACTTGCGTCGATGATGACGTATATTTCAATTGGTGTTATAACATTCGGATTGATTGAAGGATAAGCAGGTCAATTCAAATTCAGAATGCCGAAATCGTTACATCGACAGCTTGCCGAACATGCGAAAAAAGAAGGTATAAGCATGAATCAATATTGTCTTTACCTGCTGACTAAATATGACACTGCTCATACAAGCGGAAAAATCTAACGTTTGCAAAATCGCTCAATCAGAGGCAAGGATACAAATCCCTCGGCAAAGAGTTTGTCACAGCATTTGAAAATATGATCGTATTTGATGCCGTCATTTTCAACGCTGACAGACACTATGGCAATTTCGGATTTCTCGTCAAAAGCGAGACGAATGAGATCATCGCTCCGGCTCCGCTGTTTGACCATGGCAACTCTCTGTTCAATTTTGCAGGTCGTGATAATCTGACTGATGAAAAGGCTCTTTCAAAATATGCGTCAACTGTTTTGCCCCGCGTTTGCGATAACTTTGTTACCGAAGCGAAAGCGGTTATGACGCATGAAATGAGAAACAAGCTCAGAAAGATGCTTGACTTTGAATTCATCAAGCACAATCGATACAATCTGCCAAAGGAAAGACTTGCTTTGATCGAGACAGTTGTTCATAACAGAGTCCGCGAACTGCTTGACTATACATCATGATGACCATTACAAATCGCACACAAATAGTAGGGACAACAGGGCGCTTGGTGCACTTTTGCGCGGACTTAATGCCCTCCGGTGCGCTTTTGGGCGATGTATGACACAATAAAAACCTCTTTTGTCTACCACGACAAGAGAGGTTTTTTGCTTTTTGAGGGACAATCGGGTGAAATATAGTAGAATTAGGCTTTTTCTGTTTGAAATCGGGCTTCAGAGCAGCGTTACGACTGTTCCGAAGCCCGATTTTTTAATTTTCAGGGCAGAAACTCCGGTGTACTTTTTACGTTTCTTTTTCTATTCGTATAGTTTTTTGTTATAACGTAACGTTAAAACCTTCTTCAACAACGCCGTCTTTTGCTTTTTCGATCACTATATCGCCGTTGAACATATTGCCGAGAATTATACATTTCTTTGTATTTTCACCGACGGTGATATGCTTGTCTTTTTTTCTTAAAAAGCTGCAGGACGAGATAATTGCCGTGTCGCAGTTGACGTTGATACATGGAGATCCTTTTCTGTCGGGATCGACGTCCCAGACGTAAAACTGGCAGGAGTTTACTGTAACGTGTCCGACGCCGTTGAGATTGAGAAGCGTAGCAGAGCCGCTTTGACCGAGTCTGTCGTGAATAGTTCCCCAAAAACCGCAGTTGTTGAATTTTATCGGTCCTTTGTTCGTTTCGCTGACAAACAGCTCGCCCATCATCTGACAGTTGTTGAAAGATATTCCCGAGTGTATCTGAGAGTCGTTTATTACGACCGTCATCGGAGCCTCATCGTGACCGCACTGTGTGAGCAAAACGTTCGGCAGACCGTTTCCGAAATCGTCAAAGATAAATCCTGCCTTGTAGAAAATTGAAAAACAGTTCATCATATATTCCCAGTCTGTTCTGCCTATCAAAAATGCTTCGCCTTGTTCAACCATAAAGTCGCATATTGCCTTTGAACACGACCACCAGGGATTGAAATGCACGTTTTCAACTTTGCCTACGTCGTGGATTTGGTCGATATATATTCCTCTGCGAAGCGGCTGACCGTCAACGTGTGAGATAAAGTGTCTCGGACAGTCGCCTGTTCCTGCGTCGATACCGTTGTAAGGGTTGACAAGCTCAACGTCGATAACGGCGCAGTTTCTTCCCTGAAGCGTAATCGTCCAGGGGTATTTGTACGGTTCATGCTCGTCGGTCTGTTCGGGGTAGAAAATCGAAACACCTTTGAGCGTTGCGTTGTGGCTTATTGTAATGAAAGCTTCGCCGTCCTCCGTACCTTTATCGGCGGTGGGGAGAAGAACGCTTCCGCTTTCTCCCGGCATAGGACATTTCTTAACTATTCGTCCCTGATGTGATGGGGCAAAAGAGTAAACGCCCTGCAATGTTACGGCAAGGGGAATGTTGATGTGACCTTTAAAAAGATACTTGCCCGTCGGAACAAAGACTATTCCTCCGCCCTTGTCGCCGGCAGTTTTCAGAGCGTTGTTGAAAGCAGCCGTGTTGTCAGTAACGCCGTCTCCGACAGCGCCGAAATCGGTAACGCTGTAAACGCTTTCCAAACTTGGATTGAGGATTTTTTCGTTCATAGATAATCACTCCCGTAAAACGTATATACATTATTATAATAATCGGTGCAGACAAAGTCAACAAGCGGCAGGAAAATCAGTTTTTGCACGGAACGAATACGGTTACTGTCGTTCCATTTTCGGATGATTTGCATGAAAGCGCACCGCCGCACATCATTTCGAGTCGCTGACGGATATTGTTCAGGGCAATATGCGGATCGTTGTTATTGCATTTGCCGAAACCTTTGCCCGTGTCTTTGACGGTGAGTGTAAAGCCGCCGTTCGTTTGACGTGTCTTAATAAGAATTTGAAGCGCGTCTTCGTCAAGGTCCATACCGTGTTTGACAGCGTTTTCAACGATTGGTTGAAGCGTCAGCGGCGGCAGACGAAACTGTATAAACGGGGTGTCATACTCCACAACGAGCTGATCCTCATACTGCGCCTTTTCAACGGCAAGGTATGCACGGGTGTGCTCGAGCTCTGCCGAAAAAGCAACGGTGTTCTCGCTTGCCACAGCGCTGAAATTTTTGCGAAGGTAGTTGGTGAAATCCAAAGTGACCTGACGCGCTTTCTGTGGATCCTGGTTGCAAAGACTGTATATGCTCATTAAGGTATTATATATGAAATGCGGACGCATTTGCAAAACCATTACGCTGGCACGCTGGTTGGCAATCTCACGCTGCTGACGCGCGTGTTGCTCTACATTGTCCGCCATAATGAGCCCTAACATTATCAGCGCAAACAGTGCCATACCGAACACGATAAAGATTTCAACAGGAATGAACATATGAACAAATAACGTGACCGTCATCGGTATCATGTAAATAAGCATAACGGTATAATGTCTTTTAGAGAGCTTGTTTTTTCTTCTTATGACAGCTGCAACGTTCAGGATCATAACCAGGAAAATAGGGATAAGACTTAAAGAGTACCACGGACCTCTGATGAACTCATTTTCCGCTGTGACAATGTATAGTTTATTCGTAAACGGCGCAGCAAAAACCGTGATGACGTATAATCCCATCAATACTAAAGTCAATTTGAACAGCAAGCTCTTTTTTGTGCTTTCGCCGCAGGAATGCAATAAAAACGTTGTCGGCATAAATATCGGCGTTGAAAGAAGCAGACCTTCAAATATATAGACGATTTTTGTTGCCGTGATCTTCGAAGGATCTTCCCAAAAGAGAGCGGCTAAAAAGCAGGAGGCGGAGCAGAGAAAAAGCAGAGAAAACAATGTGATGAAATAACGTCTGCTCCAACGATCGATCGCAGGCATAAAAGCGGAAAACGCAACGCCTAACAACATCATTGCAAGCAATGCGCCTATTATCGAAAACTCTAAACCGTAAACCCAGCTCATCATGTGTTTTCGCCTCCCGTCAAGAACGAATACTTCAGTCTTTTCAACTGTTTGCTGACTGCTTCGGGAGTAATGGGCTTTAGCATAAATCCAACCGCTCCCGTGTTCCAAGCATCGAGGGAATAGTCGCTGTATGCTGTCAGATACACAACGTTGGTATGAGGATTGATTTCGAGCAGCTTATTGCAAACGTCAAGCCCGTTTACAGCGCCCATCTCTATGTCGAGAAAAGCGAGCGCAATGCGGTTGGCTTTTGCAAATTCAATTGCCTCTTTCGGCCGTATAAATCCCGTGATAGCGGTATTCGGCAAAACTTCCTCGAGAACCGAAATGCTGTCGGTGAGAACAGCTTTGTTGTCATCAACAATGATGATGTTGGGTGTATCGTTACTCTCCGAGACGGCATTGACTAAAACGGCAACGTCCGTGTCAAGACATTCGGCGATCCTGACTATCATTGTCGTATCGGGAAGTCTTGTGCCGTTTTCCCATCTGGCAATGGTGGGTTTTGTGACAAATAGCCGGCGCGCAAGCATTTCCTGTGAAAGTCCTGCTTCCATTCTTTTTTGCTTAATTATTTTTGAAAATGAACTCTGCATTTTTATACCTCTGAATGCTGTTTGATAACAGTATAATAAATTACACAAAAAAACACAAGAAAAAAATTTATATTTTTAGTATATTTATGGGTTTCCATTTTCCTATGCGTCCTCTGAATTGGAAATCACCTTCCGATTACATCTTTGCTTTCTTAGCCAATGGCGAAGTTTTTTAATTGCCTTTTTGTAACACATCATTGACAAACCTACACAGGTAAAGAGAAAAATCGAATTCTGTGGCTCATAAAAATTATGAAAATAAAAGCAAAATTTCAAAATGGAAAAAACTGCCTTCATATTGCTGTATAATATTTACGGATTGTTTCTGAAAATCCTTTAAATGAAGGCAACGTTGCGCTGAAAACATTGTCTTCAAAATTATTTAGGAGGTCTTAAAATGACGAAAAAAATTCTCAGCGTTGCACTTTCACTCATCATAGCGCTTTCGCTTCTCACTGCGATCCCGTTTTCGGCGAACGCTACCGAAGGTTGGGTCAAAACCGCATGGACTGACCTTGCTACGGGCGACACCGTCGCGATCACAATGGACAACGACGACGACGGCGAAGGCAACTACGTTCTTCCCAACTCGTCAACAGGCGGACTTCCGTCCGCACCGGCATGGAGCGCAGATCTTTCTGCTGACGATTACGGCTTTACGCTGACTCGTGACGGCAACGGTTTAGTTTTCTCTAAAGATGGCGTCGGCCCGATGATCACAGGAACAAAAGCGAGCTCGAATGTCAAAGTTAACGATGATCCGACTATGTTCACTGTTGTAACAACAGAAAACGGCAACTCATATCTTCACGACAGCGCATTTGACCGTTATCTCGGCGTATGGGTTGCGGCGAACAGCACTTGGCGCGCATACGCATTGAGCGGTGCCGGCCCGCAGAACATTTCCGGCGAAACAGTTGTATTCTACAAATGGGGCACAACTTCTTCCGCTCCTACGACCTACACCGTAACATGGCAGAACGCCAATGGTACAGTTCTCGAAACTGATACCAACGTTGCAGAAGGTACAACACCGACTTATGACGGCGCAACGCCGACAAAAGCCGCCGATGCACAGTACACTTATACATTCAACGGCTGGACTCCCGAAGTTGTTGCCGCAACTGAAGATGCGATCTATACTGCAACATTCAGCAACACACTTAACGAATACACAGTAACGTTCAAAAATGCAGACGACACAGTACTTCAAAGTGGAAAAGTAGCTTACGGCCAGACACCTGTTTACGCAGGCGCAACGCCGACAAAAGTTGCCGACGAACAGTACACTTACGAATTCGCAGGCTGGGATACAGCAATCGCTCCTGTAACAGGCGACGCTGTTTACACCGCAACATACAATGCAACTGCAATCCCCGTTGAGCCTGAAGACACCTTAGATGTAGCTCTTCTCAGAATTTCAAACGCTGACATAGTAGTTAACGCAACAACAATTATCCTTACTCCTATCGATGCCGAAAAGCAGATCAACTTCTATCCGACGCTTCTTGACGGCAAAGGTGTAACGTTCAGCAATATCGAAGGCATGTCAAAGACATCCAAGTCGGGCACTCTTTATGCAAAGGGCGCCGCAACTGCAACAGCAACGATCGAAGGCGTTGAATACACGGTAGTATTTGCCTATGAAGTACCCGAATTCGTTTTCTCTGCCGATCTTCTCAAGATCTCAAACGCAGCCGTAGAGGTTGAAGACCAGAAGATCACTATCACTCCCGTTGACACATCAGCGCAGGTCAACTTCTATCCGACGCTTTGGGATGGAACAGCGGTAACATTCAGCGATATCGAAGGCCTTTCAAAGACATCCAAGTCGGGCACTCTTTATGCAAAGGGCAACGCAACTGCAACAGCAACGATCGACGGCGTTGACTATGACGTAGAATTCGTTTTCAACGCTGAACCCGTTGAAGTTGATATTCTTTCTCTTCTTAACATCAAGAACGCTTACAGCATAGAAGCCAATGGCAATGTCATTGATCTTGTAGTTGAAGAAGACAACCAGATCAATATTTACCCGACGCTTAAGAACGGCGACAAGGTAACGTTTACAGATCTTGAGGGATATGCTAAGGTTTCCAAGAACGGCACTCTCTATTCTAAGGGAATGGGCGTTGCAGAGTTCACATACAAAGGTGAAACCTATTACATCGGGATTTCAGTTCAATAAGGCGGCGTAAAATAAATCATAGTTCAGCAAAAACTCTCTTGGGGAGCAGGGCAACCTGCTCTCCTTTTTGGTTAAATGTGTTGATTTGGGTAAATAAGTTTTTGACGAAAAACCGAGCCTATGCGCTTTCCGAAACAAGGATCGCGCATAGGCTCGTGGCATATCAATTATAACGATTGAAATTCAAAAAAAAATTCCCGCGTTCAGACTTGCGATTTTGCCCATGCGGCAACTTCTTTTTCGGACTCCTTTACCATTGCCCCGTGGACGGCGAGAGCCTTCCCGAAGGTTGCACCGCGGCACAGCTTTTTCAGGTCTTTTTTGGATGAGCCGAGCCCGCTGCCCTCGTGCGTCATGAGCGCGATGACCTTTTTGCCGCTGAAATCAAGATTTTCGAGCTGAGTGAACATCCCGACGGGGAAAGTACCCCACCAGCAAGGGCCGCAGACAAAGACGTTGTCGTATTCGCTTATGCTGTCGAGCATCCTTTTGAGCGCAGGGCGCTCGCACATTGAAAGCTCTGCTTTTGCTATGTCGGTGCAGGCTATGTAGTCTTCCGGGTATTCCTTCACGGTCTCGATCTCGAAAAGATCACCGCCGACCGCATTTTTGATATATTCTGCGCAGATCTCGGTGTTGCCTTTTTCAAGATTTACAACGGAGCCGTTGAGGTAGTTTTGCCCTTTTCTTGAAAAATAGATAATCAGATTTTTTGACATTTCAGCACCTCCGGATGTTTGTTTAATACTATTTTACACCAAATACAGGTAAAAAAGCAATATCTGAAGATCAGTTAATATAATTCTATTGCATAGCTTTGCAAAAAATGGTATCATATTTCAAAAAGGGAGGTGAAGCGCAGTGTTTGAGATCAACCTGTTTTCGTCGCAGAAGGAAAAGAAGGTCGAGTACCTTGAGCTTGTGTACGATCTGATCTTTGTCTACATTATCGGCAGGAACAATTCGCTCCTGCATCACACCGAAAACGGCTTTGTTTCGTGGAAAACTTTTCTGGCTTATGCGGTCTGTACTCTCGCGATAATCCAGATCTGGACTTTTTCGACTTTTTACATCAACCTTTACGGCAGGAACAGCACGAGGGATCACGTGTTCCTTTTTGTCAATATGTTCCTGCTTTACCATATGGCGGACGGGATCAGCACCCGGTGGGAGACTTCGTTTTACCGCTTCAACCTCGCTTGGGCGCTCATTCTCGTGAATCTCGGCGTTCAGTACCTGATCGAGCGCAGGAAGCATCTCGCGGCGCCGTGGGAGGTCAGGCAGATCGACCGCAAGGCGATGATCCTTTTTGCCGAAGCGGTGCTCGTCATCGTCCATATGTTCGTCTATGACTTTTGGGGAGTTTCCGTTGCATATATACCGATCATGTTCGGCGCGATCTTCGTCGGCGCATCCGACAGGATCAACAAGATGGTGCCCGTCGATTTCGACCATCTGACAGAAAGAATAATGCTTTACGTTGTTTTCACTTTCGGCGAAATGATTATTTCCGTCGCAGCGTATTTTTCAGGCGAAGTGACCTTCGGCTCGATTTATTTTTCGACCATGGGGTTTCTGATCGTGGTCGCTCTTTTGCTGTCGTACGGAACGTTCTATAACAAAATTCTCGACCGGGAAAAGACTACCAACGGTACTGTATACATGATGATTCACGTTTTCCTGATTTTCGTGCTCAACAACATCTCCGTCTCGCTCGAATTCATGCGCGAAGAGGACGTCTCGGTTCTGCCGAAGATGCTGTTTTTGACGGTATCGTTTCTGATTTATTACGCCTGTCTGTTTTCGCTCGGAGCTTATTCAAAGCGAAATTGCGGCTTTGCGGGGGCGCAGTATCTTGCCATCACTCTGCTCGCGGCAGCGTTCATCGGCCTGATGGTCGTTTTCAGAGACAACATGTATCTGAACATCGCCCTGACTGTGGTGTTCACGTTCGCGGTGTTTTGCCTGATTTATTTCAAAAGCAGGAAAACCGAACAGCCCGAATAGCTCAAATATGCTTGGCGGTAATGCGAAATTCCTGATTTTTTGAGCAAAAATTTAAAATAATTCTTGAAAAAAATTCTAAATGTGTTAATATATTATCTGTAAAATATCACTCAAAGGAAGAAAATTTTGCTATGTGGTTTTTGTTTGCGCTGATTTGTCTGCTCGGTTGGGGCTTTGCCGACCTGTTTTACAAAAAAAGCAGTGATGAAAACGACAGGTATTCTCACCTCAAAATAGCGGTCTGGGTAGGAATAGTGATGGGCGTTTGCTCTCTCGCACTGTTGCTGATCCCGATGGAAGAAAAGACCGTCACCTTCGGCAATCTGCTCGGCGGTGCGGTGAAGTACCTTCCCGCGTCGCTTGGATATATCATCTCGATGGTCATCGGCTATGCAGGCTTGAGATACCTTGAGCTCTCCATCGTTTCTCCCGTGCAGAATGCTTCGGGCGCGTTTTCGGCGGTCTTCATCATGATCGTTTTCCTCCTGAAGGGGAAGATAACCTCGATAGGCGATGAATTGTCAGCGCTTACGCTCGTCGGAACGCTGTTCATCGTCGCGGGTGTGATCTCGCTCGCTTTTGTCGAGAGGAGCCTTTCGCGAGCGGAGATAGATAAAGCTGAAAAAAAATACAAGCTCGGCGCTCTCGCTCTGATCTTCCCGATTCTTTATTGCGTTTTCGACACTCTCGGTACTGCTGCGGACGGGATCATCCTTGACGAAGAAACGGGGCTCGGGCTCGGCGAGATCGACGTTCTGATCCTCTACGGGCTTACGTTTTTTGCCGCAGGTGTCGGCGCATGGCTGTTTTTGCTCGTTAAAAACAAAAAAGCATATAATCCTTTCGCAAGCGGCGAAAAAAACAAGATCATCGCCGCCGGGTGCGAGGAATTCGGACAGGTGTTCTATGTTTACGCAATGGCGTCGAGGCCTGTCGTTGCGGCGCCGATGGTGGCTTCATACTGCATCGTGTCCGTCGTCCTCTCGCGGATCATTTTGAAAGAAAAACTGAGCGCAGGACAGCTCGCCTGCGTTATATCCGTCATCGTCGGTATTGTGATACTCGGCATATCGGACGGACTTGCAGAGCTTTGAGAAAAAGGAGTCTTGATTTATGAAAAACAACAAGAAAAAATCCCACGGAAAAGGTTTGCTCGTCGGAGCTTCCATGCTGGCGGGTGCGTTCGCCGCTTTCAACGGCGTGCTTTTGTATCAGGTCATGGACAGAAGGGGAAAGCTCATGGGCAAAATGGGCGAGAAAATGTTCCCCATCGACCTTGATGATGAAGGAAACATCAAATCCTTCGGCACAAGGACAAGCTGGGTGGACGAAGCCGAGCACGAGGACATCACCCTCAACAACAGAGGCTTGTCGCTCAAGGGTTACTATTATCCCGCCGATGAGCCGACGGACGTCTACGTCTTTTGCTCCCACGGCTACAGGAGCAACGGCAAGGGCGAATTCTCCGGGCTTGCAAAGTTTTACCACGATCAGGGTTACAACGTATTTGTCGTTGACCACCAGGCTGCCGGATCGAGCGAGGGAAACAACATCAGCTTCGGATATTTTGAAAAGCAGGATTGCATGAAATGGCTTGAATATATGATCGAGCGTTTCGGCTCCGACATAAGGATCATCCTTCACGGCATTTCCATGGGAAGCGCGACCGTGATGATGATGTCCGACGACGAAAACCTGCCCGAGAACGTAAAACTCATCATCGCCGACTGCGGTTACACCGACGTCGACAGCCAGTTCAAGAACGTCATCCATGAGCTCAAGATCCCTGCTTCGCCTTTCATCAAGACGACGCATCTGTTCAACAAGCTGGCGTATAAATTCGACTATTCCTCCATCCGCCCGATCGACAACGTGAGGAATTCCAAAGTACCGATCCTGTTCATCCACGGCAGGGACGACTGTTTCATCGATCCGAACATGGCGTTTGAGCTGTACAACGCCTGCACTGCGCCGAAGGATCTTCTGATCGTCGACGGTGCGGATCATGCCCAGAGCTACGACACAAACCCGGAGCTTTACGGCAACAAGGTCAAAGAGTTTATCGGCGAACATCTAAAGTAAATCTGCTCGAAGCGCGTCAGCGCAGTGAGCTTCAAAAGGAGATATAAAATGTCACAGAAAGTCAGACTCGGCGTCATCGGCGTCGGAAATATGGGCACAGCCCACATTCAGAACAGTGTTGAAGGCAAAATGCCGGAGATCGAGATCACCTGCGTTGCCGACATTGATGAGAAAAAATTTGAAAACGCGAAGAAGCGTCTTCCCGACGTCGTCTGTTTCAACAGCGCGACCGAGCTTATCAACAGCGGGCTTTGCGACGCAGTGATCATCGCAACTCCGCACTACTTCCACCCCCCGATAGCCATCGAGGCTCTCAAAGCGGGGCTTCACGTCATGAGCGAAAAGCCTGCCGGCGTTTATACAAAGCAGGTCAACGAGCTTATAGATTTCGCGAAAACTCAGGACAAAACTTACGCCATCATGTTCAACCAGAGGACAAACTGCGTCTACAGGAAAGTCAGAGAGCTCGTAAAGAGCGGCAAATACGGCGAGATCAAGAGAGTCAACTGGATCATCACCGATTGGTTCAGAACCCAGCAGTATTATAACTCCGGCGGATGGAGAGCAACTTGGTCCGGCGAAGGCGGCGGCGTAATGCTCAACCAGTGTCCGCACCAGCTCGACCTTTGGCAGTGGATCTGCGGAATGCCCACCAAAGTCAGAGCGTTCTGCAATGTCGGCAAATGGCACGACATCGAGGTCGAGGACGACGTCACAATATACGTTGAATATCCCAACGGCGCAACAGGCACCTTCATCACCACAACGGGCGACTATCCGGGAACAAACCGCCTTGAGATAACTCTTGACAAAGCCAAGATCATCTGCGAAGACAAGATCACGATCTATGAGCTTGAAAAGAGTGTGGGCGAAGTCATCAAAACCTCCGAAGTTGCATTCGATGCCATCAAGCTTGAAAAGAAAGAAGTCGAAACGGACGGATTGAACGAACAGCATGTCGGCGTTATGAACGCTTTTGCGGCTCACATCCTGAGGGGCGAGCCCCTTGTCGCCGAAGGATATGAGGGCATCAATGGCCTCACGATCTCCAACGCAGCATTCCTCTCATCATGGCTTGACAAGACTGTCGAACTTCCCATCGACGAAGACCTCTACTATGATCTCCTTCAGGAGAAAATCAAGAACTCCAAATTCGTCAAGGTCGTCAACGAGCAGGTCGTTGAAGATATGAGCAGCACTTATTGATAAAAAGGAAGTGTATTTATGTTTTATGAGATGAACATCGGCGGAGTAGAGCACAAGCTTCCTCTTTGCAAGGTCACCGACGATCTTTATATCGGCGCGTTTGTCGTGTTCGGCAATGCAAAGCTTACTGTCGCCTGCGCGCGAGAGCTTCTGAAGAAAGCTCCCGAATATGACTACGTCATCACTGCCGAAGCGAAGGGTATCCCGATCGCGCATGAAATGGCAAGGCAGAACGATGATGAAACCTATTTCATCGCCAGGAAATATCCAAAGCTCTACATGAGCGGCGTTTTTGAAGTCAAGGTCAAGTCCATCACGACCGACAAAGAGCAGAGCCTCTACCTCGACACTGCCGAGGCGGAAATGATGAAAGGCAAGAGGATCCTTATCGTCGACGACGTTATCTCGACCGGCGAATCCCTCCGAGCGATCGAAACCCTCGTTGAAAAAGCGGGCGGCATTATCGTCGGAAAGATGGCTGTGCTCGCCGAGGGCGACGCGCAGAAAAGGGATGACATAATATTCCTTGAGCCGCTGCCGCTGTTTAATGCAGATGGAACCATTAAATGCTAAAACTGCAAATGAGATGAATGCGCGATTTGTGCATTCATCTCATTTTTTACTGTTATTATAATCATAAATACATTTTGATTCGCCGTCTTCAGCTTGTGTAATCTTCGATCAGCTGTTGCAGCTGGCTTTCCGACTGAGCGGTGATCCCCTCGACCATTTTTTCGCGGTCGCATTCGGGCAGCATTGTCACAGGCGTGTCGAAGACTGTGATCGGCACTTTGTTGTCGGACGAAAAGATCGCAAGATTGCCGTTGTATTCCCGCAGAGTGTAAACGTATTGAGCACCTTCTTCGGCACCGTCAGGTGCGGGAGAGACGAACTGCGCCCTGACGATGCTGCCGAAAACAACAGAAAAAGTCAGCGATCCGACCGCCAAAAACAAAACTCCCGCCGTTATCCTGTTTAGCATTTTCATGTTTCTCATCCTTTTCTTTTTTACTGTTATTATATTTCGTAAAGATCGGCTTGTTATTCGGGTTTATTGTGAATTATTAACAAAAATTATTTTTTTGAGAAAAATGATGAAAAACTTGACAGAATGTGGTATACTATCATTGTATATTTTTATATAAAGGGAAATTGTGTCAAAAAGGAAGTTTAAGCCGATGAATTCTAACCATTCTTCTCAAAGCAAATACAACAGGATACAGCAGATCAAAAAGAGAAAAAAGAAAAATTCCACTCTTGGTACCGTGCTTCGCTGCGCGGTGCTGATTCTGATCTGCACGGCTGTCGTCATGCTCGGATATATTGTCGTCGATTGCCTTAAAAAGGTCAACGGCGAAGAGTTTGACCTTGATTTGTACAAGACGAATCAGGAGCAGACTTCGATTATCTATATCAACAAAAACGAAACCTACGGCAGCGAGTTTGACGTCAACAATTTTACCGAATACAAGCGCCTCCACGGCGAAACAAACCGTATCTGGGTCGGCCTTGACGAGATTCCGAAAAATATGCAGAACGCCATCATCGCCCTCGAGGACAAGCGCTTTTACGAGCATCACGGCGTTGACTGGTTCAGGACTCTGAGCGTTATGATCGTCTCCGGCAACAGGGGACAGGGCGGCTCAACCATCACCCAGCAGCTTGTTAAAAACCTGACCAACAAGAAGGAAGTCACCTTCGTGCGAAAATTCAACGAGATCCTGACGGCTTTGAACCTTGAAAAAAACCACGAAAAACCCGAGATCCTCGAAACCTACCTCAACACCCTTTACCTCGGCTCCGGCTGCTACGGCATCAAAACCGCGTCGGAGGTCTATTTCGGCAAAGAGGTTTCCGACCTCAACCTTTGTGAATGCGCATGCCTTGCCAGCATAACCCAGGCCCCCGGAACCTACGATCCGCTTGAAAACCCCGAGAACAACAGGAACAGGAGAAATTACTGCCTTGAAAAAATGCTCGAGCAGGGATATATTACCGAGGAAGAATACCAGGAAGCTGTAAACTACAACATCGTTTTCTCGAATTCTCCCGGCTTTGTCAGCCATGTCAAAGATGAGTCTTTCGCCGAAAACGAAGTTTCCAGCTACTACGTTGACTATATCATCTCAAGCCTTATTGAAGATTTCCAGACTCAGCTTGACCTGACCTATAACCAGGCATACAAGAAGGTCTACTACGGCGGACTAAAGATCTATTCCGCCGAGAACGTAAAGGCGCAGAACATCATTGAGGACTTTTATGAAAACCGCAAGAATTTCCCCGGCGTCTATTCCTCCTCCAGCAACAAAGAGCCGATCCAGACTTCCATGACGATCATGGACTATCACGGCAGAGTTGTCGCCATCGCCGGCGGTGCAGGGCAGAAGACGACCAACAGGGGACTTAACCGCGCAGTCGATTCGCCGCGCCAGCCCGGATCATCGATCAAACCCCTTTCTTGTTATGCTCCCGCCATGGACAAGGGAGTCATCACCGAAGGCTCAAGATATATCGACTCTCCCGGAACCTACAGGGGCAACTCTCCGTGGCCGACGAACTACGGCGGCAACAGAGGTACGGGAGCCTATACCTCGATCAGCTATGCGATCGCCCAGTCGCTCAATACAATTCCCTACAGGATAATCAACGAAATGGGACTTGCCGTTTCCTACGATTTCCTGAAGAACACCTTGCATTTCGGCCATCTCGTCGACGGCTCGGACGACAAGGACTATGCGCCGCTGACAGTCGGAGCTATGACCTACGGCGTGACAACGCTTGAAATGTCTGCAGGCTTTGCGATCTTCGGCAACGGCGGAAAATACTATAGGCCTTACCCGTATTTCCTCGTCACCAACAGCAGGAATGAGCCCTATTTTGACAACAGGGAAGCCATCGGCGAAAAGGCGATCAGCCCGTCCTGCGCCGAGATAATGAACGAGCTTCTCCAGAACGTAATCACGAGCGGTACGGGCCGTGGCTATGGCGTGCCGGGGTTCACAACTTTTGCAAAAACAGGTACAACTTCCGACAACAAAGACCGTTGGTTTGTCGGAGGAACGCCATATTTTGTTTCAGCCGTATGGTACGGATTTGACCTTCCGGCATATATCAGCACCAGCGCGTCGAACCCCGCAGGTCAGATTTTCTACAACGTAATGAGCACCATCCACAAGGAGCTTAATCTGCCTTCGGCTAACTTCGATTTCGTGGACAACCCGCAGGCTGTCACAAAGCGTTATTGCCTTGCGACGGGCAAAATCGCCGGATACGGATGCGCTTCCTACAGCTGCAAGTTCACCGCTGAATACGATACTGTATGCGACGGAGATCATTCCCGCTCGGCAGGAAATCAGTACAGCTATGGCGTAACTCAGGCGACGACCTACGCCGCGGCAGAAACCACGACGGGCGCCGCAGTTCCCCAGACGGAAGCCACGACGGCCGCGGGACAGAACGGCGAAGTATCGCCCAGCATTGAAGATAATGCAAACAGCGAGCCGTTGACCGTCAAGGCGGATAGATAGACGGTATGAGGATCATGGCAATAGACTGCGGCGATGTCAGAACAGGCGTCGCCGTATGTGATAAATTGGAAATGCTTGCGTCACCCCTTTGCGTGGTCAAAGAGACCGACGAAACCTCTCTCGTCGAAAAGCTCTGCGAAAAGGCGAGAGAAGAAGGCGCCGAATTACTTGTTGTCGGGCTTCCCAAGAACATGGACGGCAGCCTCGGCGGCCGTGCG
>JAFTCG010000090.1 GCA_017454815.1 Clostridia bacterium | reverse complement strand
TGACGGGGCAAAGATATCCAAGAGCGGAACTTGCTACGCCAAACAGAACGCCTCCTGCACGATGACCTACGAAGCGACAGACTACACCGTATACTTCGTGTTTGAATAAGCACGAAAACCAAAAAAGCTGAAACAGCAAAACCAAAACAGCAAAAACCATAAAAATCGAGGTGGGGAAACCCACCTCTTTTTTTGCCCCGCGTTTGACAAAAACCGCGTCCGATGATATACTTTTTATAAGTATTTTTATGGAGAAGAGACATGAAACAGAACGACAAAAAGCAGGAATACATCAACAAATTGCGTTTAAAAGCAGATCAACTCGGCAGACTCCCGAAAAAATCCGACTTCGAAGAATTTGAAGTTGTTCAAATCAAATCATTATTCGGGCCGTGGCCGCGTGCACTCGAGGCTTCGGGCTTGATCGCCGAAAAATCTTTCAGGAAGCGGCTGAAAAGGGGATCGGATGAATAGATCCGCTTTTTACCGTTACCACCCTCTGCCGCTTTTTTTGTATTTTGTTTTTGTTCTGCTTTTGACGATGTTTTCGTTTGACCCCATTTTGCTGACCGTTTCGCTTTTGGGAGCTGTTTCGTTTTTTATTTTCGTAAACCGTTCAAGGCTTAAAGTAAAAAACTTTATCTTGTATTCGATCGTATTTTTGACCGCGACTCTTTCCAATCCCTTGTTTTCCCACAACGGCATAACCGTGCTCTTCTTCATGGGAGACAATGCCGTAACGCTGGAGTCGATTTATTACGGCATGAACATCGGTCTGATGATCGTTTCGGTGATGATCTGGTGCAGAAACTATTCAATTTGTGTGACCGAGGATAAATTCCTTTACCTTTTTTCAAAACCACTTCCGAAGGCGGCGCTTATCCTTTCGTGCGCGATACGCTTTATTCCGCTCTTTCGGCAGAAATTCCGACAAATCTCCGACGCGCAAAAAGGTCTTGGAATGTATGAAACCAAAAAAGGATTTCAGAAACTCCGATTTCTCCTGAACGTCTTCTCCGCGCTCGTAACGTGGTCGCTGGAGAAGTCCATCGAAACAGCCGATTCGATGAAATCGAGGGGATATGAGCTGAAGGGCAAAACCTCGTTTTCGCCGTTCGTTTTCAGAAAAAGAGATTGCGTTCTCCTTGTGAGCTCGATCGTGCTGTTTTTCGCCACAGTTGTCGGGATCGCCTCGGGATCGTTTGAATTTTCGTTTTACCCGGTCGTTACCGCTGCGCCGTGGACTAAGCTGAAAACCGTCTGCCTTGCGGCGTTCACATTTTATTCGCTGATACCTTTGTTTGTTGAATTGAAAGAGAATTATCTATGGAAATATTACGTGTCGAAAATTTAAGCTTCACTTATCCGAGCTCCGAGAGCAAATCTCTTGACGGCGTGAACCTGAGCATTGATCGGGGCGAATTCGTCGTGCTATGCGGTCATTCCGGGTGCGGGAAAACCACGCTTTTGAGGATGATGAAAAAACAGCTTTTCCCCTTTGGCGAAAAAGAGGGGAGGGTTCTGTATATGGGGCAGGACGTTGCAGCACTCGATGAGCGCGTCAGCTCGCGAGAGATCGGATTTGTCCTGCAGGATCCCGAAAGCCAGATCGTGACCGACAAGGTTTGGCATGAACTGTCCTTCGGGCTTGAAAACCTCGGCGCGCCGAAGCAAATGATCCGCCGCAGGATAGCGGAAATATCGAGCTATTTCGGCATCGAGGACATCTTCGACAAGGACGTCAGCGAGCTTTCGGGCGGCCAGAAGCAGTTGCTTAATCTTGCGTCCGTCATGGCGATGGACCCGAAACTCCTGATCCTCGACGAGCCGACATCCCAGCTCGACCCGATCGCCGCCGGCGAATTCATCTCAACTCTGAAAAAAATAAACCGCGAGCGCTCTGTCACGGTCATACTTGTCGAGCACAGGCTCGAAGACGTGATCAGCGAAGCGGACAAGCTCGTTGTCATGAAGGATGCGAAAATAATAGGCTGCGGCTCTCCCGAGGAAGTATGCCGCAACATGGAGGACAGCTCTGTTGTTGCGGGTCTGCCGGTTCCCGTGAGGTTTTATCGGGATTTCCCGGTTGAGAGCGCCTGCCCGCTGAGCGTGAAGGAATGCAAAACAATGCTCGAAAACAATTTCATGAACGAAGTGGCTTCCTTGCCGCCGGTTAGCGGCGAAAAAGAGAAAAGGAAGCTGATGGAGCTAAAAGACGTCAGTTTCAGGTACGAAAAAGACGGAAAAGACGTGCTCGGCGATCTGAGCCTGGATATATACGAAAACGAAGTCCTCTGCATCCTCGGCGGAAACGCTTCGGGCAAGACGACGCTGCTGAAAATTATCTCGTCGATCCTGAAGCCTTATCGCGGAACGCTAAGGCTTGACGGTGAAAAGCAGAATAAACCCGGCACGAAATCGCCGAACACCCGAAAGATCGCTTATCTCGCCCAGAACCCGAACGACCTTTTCATCCGGGAGACCGTGAAGGAGGATTTTGAGACGGTTTGCGGCGATGACACCGGAACGGTGACGGAGCTTTGTAAAACTATCGGCGTCGAACACGCTTTGGAAAAGCACCCCTATGACCTGAGCTACGGCGAACTCCAGCGGTGCGCCATAGTGAAGATACTTCTGACAAACCCCGATCTGATCGTCCTTGACGAGCCGACGAAGGGGATCGACGCGTTTTCAAAATCCTCTGTCAAAACAGTGATCGACGAATTGAAACACAGCGGGAAAACGATCGTCATCGCGACCCATGATACGGAGTTTGCCGCCGAATGTGCCGACCGATGCGCGTTCCTGTTTTCGGGTGAGATAGTTTCCTGCGAGAGCCCGGGAGATTTCTTTTCCCAAAACGTTTTTTATACAACTTCTTCAAGCAGGATCTCGCGCGATATGTTTGTCGGAGCAGTGACTCTTGACGACCTTGAGGAGCTTTGCAGGATCAATGGCAGGAAATGACATGAAGACGAAGAAAATACTGATAATCTTAATACTTGCCCTGTGCATACCGGCGGTTGTTGTGGCGGGCATGACGGTGTTTGACAAGCAAAAGTACGCCTTTTCCATAACGGCGGTGGCTGTTTTTTCGGTGATCCCCGTGCTTTTGTCGCTTGAGAAGAAGGATTCCGACGTCAAAAAGCTCGTCATGATCGCCGTGATGACCTCGCTTAGCGTAGTCAGCAGGATCGTTTTTGAGTGGATACCTCACTTTAAACCCGTGACGGCGATAGTGATAATTACCGGCGTGTACCTCGGGAAGGAAGCGGGATTTTTGTGCGGAGCGTTTTCTGCGCTGATCTCGAATTTCGTTTTCGGCCAGGGCCCGTGGACACCGTTCCAGATGTTGACTTGGGGGCTGATAGGCGTTTTTGCGGCGCTGATAGGCAAAACGCTGTCGAAAAACCTCCTGCTCTGCTGCGCTTTCGGCGCGCTGTCGGGGGTATTCTATTCGCTCCTGATGGACGTTTATCACGTTCTTTGGGTCGACCCGTCGTTCAGCATGGCGAGGTACCTTGCCGCGGTCATAACAGCAGTCCCGACGACCGTTTCCTACGTCGTCTCCAACGTCGTGTTCCTGCTGGTGCTGTTTAAACCGATCGGCAAGAAGATCGAGCGAATAAAGCAGAAATACGGGATAACCTGATCTGATGTTGACAGGGCAGTTGTAAATTCTTTATAATGGTATCATAAACAAGAATTAATGATTCACATTAATACCGGGAGGTAAGAAGATGAAAAGAGTTTTGAAAAGCGGTTTATCCATCATATTTACAAAAATTTGTCTATCATATCTGTCACGATCGAATCCGGCGTAACGAGCAATGGCTCATCCGCATTTTCCTGCTTGGTTGGATTTGGTATTAGGAGATTCCCCAAAATCAAACTCATCTGTCGGGAAACAACCGTCACGGCAGATGAGTGGGACATTTTGCGTATAGACAAAGTGCTATTGAGTTGATGGACACATCCGTTATTTACTCACGAAAAGGAGAAAGATTTATGAAAAAAGTATGGAAACGCACACTCTCTTATATCCTTGTAATAATCATGGCTGTAGGAGCAACACCAATTGGAGCGCTTGTTCAGGGATTGACTATTAGCGCAAATGCCGCATACTTTTCCGGTACCTGTGGCGCAAACATTTCTTGGTATGCTGATTCCTACAATATGACTGTAACAGTTAGCGGCACAGGACCAATTTTAGTTGAGCAGGTTTCTCCGCAATATGCATTAAGCTATCGGAACTATGTCGGTGCGATAATACTCAACGAGGGTATTACGATGATCGGTAGTGGAATTTTCTCTGGTTGTACGTCGATGTCGTATATAATGATTCCTGAGACTACGACAAGTATTGGCTCTTCCGCTTTTTCTGGTTGCAGCAGTTTGAAAGACGTATATTATTCCGGCTCACAGGAACAGTGGAAAAATATTAGTATCGGATCATATAATTCCTCATTAACAAACGCTACGATACATTATGCAAAAGTTAGTTACAGCCAGACTCATACTGTCGATGATTATCAATCCGCCTACGCAGAGTACAAAAAGGTATATTTCAATTCTGCCGGCACGCCACTTGACGGATCAAACGGCAATCCCGATTTTTGCATCCCCGGACTTTCCTCGTCCGAAAACCTCGTCCCGCAAGGCCTTGGCTATGACGCAGATGCAAACGTGGTATATATCACAAGCTATAAATCCTCCGGCGATTCAAACAGTGTTCTGTTCGCCCTTGATGGTACGACAGGTGAAATGATCGGCGAATATAACCTCTGCTACCAAAACGGCAGCGCTGTGAAGTCCCACGTTGGCGGTGTTGCGGTGTATAACCATACGATATATATCGCAAGCGGCGACAGCATCCTGACATATAGCACGTCCTCTCTCGGCGGCGAAAGCGTTTCGGCAAACGGCAAATATAAGATATCCGGTATGCTCAACAACGCAAATTGCTCCTACGTCACCATCAACGACGGCATCCTCTGGACAGGAAACTTTTACGATGAAGATGAAGATTACAACCAGCCTGCCGGCACGACGGAGAAGTACAACAACAGCGTCGTTTTGGGATTTGACCTGACAAAAGCGAATATCCTTGATTCGTATGATTACAAGTTCAATATCGACAACAAGATCGAGAACATTCAGTCGGCATACTATGCGGACGGAACGCTTTATCTCGTCACGTCCTACGGCAGAGAAAACGACAGCGTCGTTTATTATGTTTCGGCTAAAAAAGCTTCCGGCATTAACGTTGCGGCATCGGTTCTCAAATACTTCCGCGGCTTGCCGATGATGGAAAACGGATTTGTCAAAGACGGCTGTCTTTATTCGATCTTTGAATCAGCAGCATGGAAATACCACGGCGCAGATTCAAAAGTTTCCCGCGATCCGTCGGACGTTGTTTGGAAGATCGATCTTGGCCAGATGAAAAACAACGCCTGCACTCTGAAAAGAGATACCCCGTCCTTCAATCACGACAGCAGTGCCTTCACCTTGCCCGACAATGATACGTACTTCATCGAAAACAGACTTTATGAGATATTGAAAAAAGATGCACATCTTTTGGACTATGCGGGTTTAATTGTTGCCAAAAACTCGAAATGGGGCGGATCCTGTTACGGTATCGCTTCAACTGTCGCTTTGAGCAAAAACGGAATGCTCGGTTTCAATGATATGACGACAGAGCAAGGCATAGCTTCCTATTATGATCTCCCAAAGCCATGCGATGACAACAGGCTTTTGAGCGTTATCAATTACTATCACCTGATGCAGAAAACAAAAAACGGCGGCGAAAAAGCCATTATCAGCAAAAACTATGAATGGTCAAACGGCTTGATATCGTTGTTCAAGGACAAAAAACACAACAAGGCTACTCTTAAAGAAATCGTAAATAGAGCAAATGAAAAGGATTTATACGTTTTATCTTTTTCACACTATATGAAAGGCCATGCTTACGTTCTTGTCGATTGCGTCAAAGTTGACGGCAAATACAAAGTCAAGCTTTTCGACTGCAATATGATAATCGATTTCGTCTATATGACTATCGAATCCGATTTCAGTTCGTTTACGTTAAGCACGGGTGATTATAAGTACGGAGACGCTCTTAAACTTGTTGATCCAAAACTTATGCTTGACCTTGACGGAGAGAGCTTTACTAACGGATCATCAACTCAATCATTCAAAAAGTCAGCCGCTGCGGACGACCACAAGAGATTCAGCGTTGTTCCCGAGCGCCCGTTCACTCTCACCAACGCCGAGGGCAAGACGCTCGTCTTTGACGGCGAAGACTTCAGCGGCGATATGGCTGTGTATGACTTTAATATCGTGTTCAACGATACGGCGTGCGAATATGAGTTTGAAATCGACGACAGTTCAAAATTTACTCTCGACTGCGACAGCAAGATCGATTGCTCGATCGGCAACAACAGCTCGTATTTTTACGCTGAAGGCGAAAATATCAGCAGCGTTACCTTCTCCGAAGATACGATGAAGATGGACGGCGAGAACATCACGTTTAAGGCGTTCGCTTCCACCGATGAGCTTGTCGGCGAAAAAGAGCCCGGACTTGTTTCCGTCAGCGCAAATTCAACCGGCAGCGTCACTCTCACAAAGAGTGAAAACAGCGTTGAAGTTTCCGCAGAAGGCAAATTGAGCGACGTGGAAGCTTCGTCATACATCGGAACGGAAAAAGAGACGCAGACTATTGAAGGCGATACGGAATCCTTAACGATCAATTCAAGCGGCGAAGAAGTTATCGAAAAGAAAGAAGTCCACAGCGTTGCAATAAACGATATTACGATTGATTACAAATCCTCTGCAACCATCACACCGCAAATCACCGCCGATGTAGGAGCAAGTTATACTGTAACATACACTTCCTCCAATCCATCCGTCGCAACTGTTGACAACAGCGGAAACATTTTTGGCGCAGGCGTTGGATCAGCGACAATAACCGTTACCGTCACCGACAGCTACAACAATGTAGTAACAGATTCTCGCACCGTTACGGTCAATGCTCCTCCGTCCGTCAAATCCGTCTCGATCGGTGATATTACAGTCGGCTACAAATCCTCTGCAGTTATCACACCAAAGATCGAAAAAGACGAGGGAGCAGATTACGAAGTGACGTTTACATCCTCCAACTCCTCCGCAGTCAGCGTTGACCAAAGCGGCAGAGTCACGAGCAACAAGACCTTCGGCTTCGCACCCGCCTCGGCGACGATAACCTGCACGGTAACCGATAAAAACAGCGGTAACACTGTCTCCGACTCCTGCACCGTCACCGTCCAATTCACCCCCATCCAGTGGATAATCAAGATCGTTTTGTTCGGTTGGCTGTGGTACTAAGGCGGAAAGTCCGCACCCAATCCGGCGGCATGATTTTGTAGGGGCGGATATCATCCGCCCGTGGGTGACGGAAGTGATTATCGTTCAAAATAAAGCTTTTTGAACGCAACGAGATTAATTGTTTGTTTGGAAAACAAGCAAATACTATCTGACTTTGGCGGGCGTCAGATTGACGCCCCTACTCGGTTTGATATAACCGACAGTTTGAGAAAAAACGAAGGTTGCCATGCCGTGGTGTTTTACTGAGATTAAACTATTTTGTACAATCCTGAACTCAGAACTTGCCGTTGAAGGGGCGGATATCATCCGCCGGTAAAGTCAGATGTAACTATCGGCTGTGTTATCTTGCCTCCCCTGTGTAAGGGGAGGTGGATGCCGAAGGCAGACGGAAGGGTTGTATTTTTTATATATTGTTTATTGTAAAACAATCCCTCAGTCACTCACGTTGTTCGTGACAGCGTCTCGCCTGCCGGCTTGGTCTGTGCTTCTGCCTTACGGCAGAGGTGTCCACCGGACACCCGCGTCTCGCCTGCCGGCTCGGTCGGTGCTTCTGCCTGCGGCAGAGGTGTCCACCGGACACCCGCACCCTTTGCACAAGGGAGCCAACCTTTTTTCAAAATAGCGCAGGAAAGCGCCTTAGGCGCAGCGTCTGCGACGCAGGATCTCGCTTTCGATTCCGCCATTGCCGTTGTCCGAAGGGCATTATCGGCGAGCGTTATAAATCTTTTTATAATAGGAAACTGATTGTTTCCTATTAAACCAAAAATGTCGCCGGGAGACGATCTCCCGACGACTGTTTTCATCCGGATTTTATTTGATATAAATCATGTCAGGCTCTTTGCAAGGCCCGCCGAGCATTTCATAGCCCTGTGAGTTATTTCCTATCATGTGGTTATTGCCGAAGTATTCTGTTTCGAGGACAGTAACTTTGTTGAGATTCTTCAGCGATTTTCCGATCGCGCCGGTCGTGTTGCCGACTCCCTTGACGTACATCGAAGAACAGTTGCCGCCGTTGAGGATTATTGCATTACTGACGCCGTATGCGATCAAGACTCTTTCAAGGTTGATGATCGGCATGAATTCGCCGATCGCGAAAACTGTCTTGTTGTTGCTGATCCTGCCGAGCATTGTGCGGTTGCTGTAGTAGTGCTGGCCGTTCGCGAGCGTATCCCTGTCGGAAGCATACTCTTTTCCGTTGTTGACTGCAAGATTCTGCATCGTGACGAGGGTGTTGTAAAGGCCGTTTTTGACCTCTTTGTTGATGTTCGCGTTATCCATCGCCTTGAACTGCCATGAGCCGTCGCGGTAGATGTGGAGGTATTTGACTTTCGTCGAAGCGGTCGAGCTGACCTCGACTTTGCCGTTGCGGACGGTTGAATGGTCGGTCTTGTAGACCTGAGCTTCGCCGTTGATCGCGATGACAGCGCCGTTCTTCTTTGCCATATCTTCAACGTAGGAGGAGTTCGTTCCCATAAGCGACTTGGACGAAACGACGCCGAGCCTTGTGGGATTGTCTACCGTAGTGATCGCAAGCGTTGCATATGGCTGGTAGGTCAGAGTTTTTTCAATCTTGACCTGGGAATCCTGCGAGTGGATAAACCTCTGGGTGATCTTGTCGCCGTATTTTACGCGGTGAATCTCGATATAAAGCCCGTTCTGCTGGATCCTCCATGCGCGGACGACTGCGCCTGTTTTGGTTGTAACGCTTTTTGCGTCAACTTCGTAATTGGTTATCGACGGGAAAACCTTGGAAGTCAGAGTGGCTTTGCCGCTCTTTACGTTCCAGGTGCCCATGTTGTTTTTGAAAGTTCCGCTGAATTTGAAATCGATCGTGCCGTTCTTGATGTACCACCAGCCGTAATCGTTTCTTGCCAGCGAGTTGTAGCTCTTGTTGATCTTGCCGTTGACAAGATACCACCAGCCGTACTGGTTTTTTGCAAGTCCGACGTAAGTCGTGTTGAGCTTGCCTCCCGTGACGTACCACCAGCCGTACTGGTTTTTCGCCATACCGACGTATTTCGTGTTGATCTTTTTGTCGCTGCCGTAGTAGACCCAGGTGTTGCCTTCTTTTTCGAGACCGATCTTGTTTCCGGGGGTAATGTCGATCGTCGGGTCAACGGCCGCCGCAGTAAATACCGAATTTGAAATAAACATGCTGCTGAACAGAGTTATCGCAAATATCAGGCTTAAAATTCTTCTTATGTTTCCTTTCATTATAATCAGTCCCTTCTATATAATCTCTGTAATTACATTATAGCATATTATTTTCCGCTTGTAAAGAAAAAAACAGCCCGAAGATTGCTCCGGGCCGTCAGATGTTATTTCGCGGATTTTTCAAGTGCCTGCGCTATGTCTTCGATGATGTCGTCAACGTCTTCGATTCCGACGGAGAATCTGATCAGGTCTTCGCTGACGCCGCATTCTTCAAGTTGTTGCGCGTTGAGCTGCCTGTGGGTTGTGCTCGCGGGGTGAAGGACGCAGGTCCTGCAGTCGGCGACGTGAGTTGCGATGGTGCAGAGTTTGAGCGAATCCATGAACTTCGTTGCGGCGTCCCTTCCGCCCTTTACGCCGAAGGAGATAACTCCGCAGGTGCCGTTGGGCATATATTTTTTCGCAACCTCATAGTACTTGTTGCCTTCAAGACCGGGGAAGTTTACCCAAGTGACGTTTTCGTTGCTCTCGAGGAATTTTGCAACCTTCATGGCGTTGGAGCAGTGCCTTTCCATCCTGAGGAACAGCGTTTCAAGCCCGAGGTTGAGCAGAAATGCGTTGTGGGGAGAGGGGATGGAGCCGAGGTCGCGCATGAGCTGTGCGACGGCTTTTGTGATGTATGCGCCTTTGCCGAAACGCTCAGTGTAGGTTATTCCGTGGTACGATTCGTCCGGGGTCGTAAGTCCGGGATATTTGTCGCTCTTTGTCCAGTCAAAATTGCCGCTGTCGACGATAACGCCGCCGACCTGGGTCGCATGGCCGTCCATGTATTTCGTGGTCGAATGAGTTACGATGTCTGCGCCGAACTCGAACGGACGGCAGTTGATGGGGGTCGGGAAAGTGTTGTCAACGATTAGCGGAACGCCGTGCTCGTGGGCGCAGCTTGCAAAAAGCTCAATGTCGAGAACGGTGAGAGACGGGTTGGAAATCGTTTCCGCAAATACAGCCTTTGTGTTCGGCTTGAAAGCGGCGTCGATCTCCTCTTTTGTTGAATCGGGGGAGATAAAGGTGAAGTCGATGCCGAGCTTTTTCATCGTGACGGAGAAAAGATTGAATGTGCCGCCGTAGATCGCGCTGGAGGAGACGATGTGATCTCCCGCCTGAGCGATGTTGAAGATCGAATAGAAGTTTGCAGCCTGGCCGGAAGAGGTGAGAACTGCCGCAACGCCGCCTTCGAGAGCGGCAATCTTTGCCGCAACTGCATCGTTCGTCGGGTTGGCAAGGCGGGTGTAGAAATAGCCGTTTGCTTCAAGGTCGAACAGCTTGCCCATAGCCTCGCTGCTTTCGTATTTGAAAGTCGTGCTCTGGACGATCGGCAAAACTCGCGGCTCGCCGTTGTCGGGCTCATATCCTGCGTGGAGACATTTTGTGTTGATTTTCATATTAATAACCTCACTTTTGTAAAAATTCTTTCATCAGATCCGGGCCGTATTCAATGAACACGCCGGAGTTTTTTGCGGTTTCTTCGTTGAAGTTGATTTTGCCGTCTTTTTCGTCTTTCCGGTGATACATCATGAACGGGACGGGGTCTCTTGCGTGCGTTGCGGTGACGATCGGAGTGGGGTGGTCGGGGAGAACGAGGATCTTGTAGTCGTCGTATTTTTCGAGACCTTTGATTATTATCGGGAGAACGCGCTCGTCGATGAGTTCGATAGACCTGATCTTGTTTTGTACCTCACGCCTGTGGCCGCATTCGTCGGGGGCTTCAAAGTGGACGTAAACAAAATCCTTTCCGCCGTCAAGCTCCTCGATCGCCTTGTTCGCCTTGCCCTCGAAATTCGTGTCGATGTAGCCCGTTGCGCCTTCAACGTCGGGCACGCTCATCTTTGTGCCGATTCCGATGCCCTTGAGCAGGTCGACCGCCGAAATGATCGAGCCGTTGAGACCGTATTTTTCATAAAAAGGTTTAAGGTTCGGCTTTGTGCCCTCGCCCCACAGCCAGATTGAGTTTGCAGGGAGCTTGCCGGCCTTGACTCTTTCGAGATTGAGGGGATGGTTGTTGAGCAATTCGTAGCTGTCTTTCATCATCCGGATGAGCTGCTTTGCGTTTTCGCTCGTCGAAAGATATTCGCCGACGACTTTGCCGGAAATGTCGTGCGGGGGAGTCATGTTGCCCAGGTCGGTCGTGCCGTTTGCAACGATCAGACAGTGGCGGTACTGCACGCCGGCAAAGAAGCTGAAAACGTCGTTGCCGAAACGCTGCTGAACAGCGTCGATGAGGATCTTCGCTTCCTCGGTCGAAATGTCGCCGCCGGAATAGTCGAGCATGGTTTTGTCTTCGTAGTTGTCTTCGCCAGAAAGACTGACGAGGTTACACCTCAAAGCGACGTCGGTATCGCGCATATCGACCCCGATGCTCAGCGCTTCAAGGGGAGAACGTCCCGAATAGCTTTCGCGGGGATCGTAGCCGAGAACGGTGAGATTTGCAACGTCGCTGCCCTGTTTGAAGCCTTCGGTCGCGGTGTTGACAAGGCCGATCCTGCCCTTGCCTGCAAGGCCGTCGAGGACAGGCTTCTCGGCGCACATCATCGGAGTTTTGCCGCCGAGCTCGTCGACGGGATAATCAGCCATGCCGTCGTAAAGAATGACTGCATATTTCATATAATCATCTCCACAAAAAATTACGGGAACATTTTACCACAAAAGGCAAACGAAATCAATACGAGATACAAAAAAACAAAACACCAAACCCGAAAAAACAAAAGTATTGTTGACGAAACAAAAGGATTGATATATAATACATTACTGAACAAAGAACAGGAGAAAAACCTATGGATACTTTTTTGCAAACAGAAATGATGCCCATCGTTGCTTTGAGAGGGCTTGTTATATTTCCGTGCGATACGATACATTTTGAGGTAGGCAGGAAAAAATCCATCCGTGCGCTTGAAGAAGCGATGCGGGATAAAAGGCTTGTTTTCCTTGTTGCCCAAAAAGAGGTCGAGACGGAGGAGCCGTCTTTGAAAGACCTGTATAAGATCGGCGTAGTTGCGTCGATAAAGCAGACCGTGAAAATGCCCAACAGCGAAAACATCCGCGTTACGGTCGAGGGGATGTACAGGGGAGAGATCCTGCAGATGATCTCCGAAAGGCCTTTTTTGAGCGGCATCATCAAAAGACGTCGCGAGCCGAAGATCAGGCCGGAGGACTCCGATTATCTTCAGGCGCTGATGAGAAAGGTGAAGGATTCGTTTGAAGACTACGCCAACGTCGCGCCAAGAGTAGCCCCCGATCTTATCCTTAAAGTCATCGACGAGAAAAACCCGAGCAAGCTGGCGGATTATATCGCCGGCAACATCATGATCGAGTATGAGCAGAGGTATCATATCCTGAGCTGTCTCAACGTGCTTGAAAGGCTTGTGCGCGTCTGCGTGATGCTCGAAAACGAGAGCAACCTCCTCGTCCTTGAGGAGCAGATCCAGGACAGAGTTGAAGAGCAGATCAACCAGAATCAGAAGGAATATTACTTGAGAGAACAGCTCAAGGCTATCTCGCAGGAGCTTAACGAAGACGTTGACGCTCTTTCGGAGATAGAAGAATACAGGGAAAAGATCCTTTCGATCGGCCTTGAAAAGAAGTACGAGGAAAAGCTTCTCAAGGAATGCTCAAGGCTTGAAAAAATGCCGTCGTCTTCCCCGGAAGCTAACGTTTCAAGGACGTATCTCGACACCGTTCTCGGGCTTCCGTGGAACGAATATACCGTGGACAATCTCGACCTTGCTCACGCGAGGAAAGTCCTCGACGACGACCATTACGGCATGGAAAAAGTCAAGCAGAGAATGATAGAAATGCTCGCTGTCAGGAAGCTCAATCCGAACATTACCGGGCAGATAATCTGCCTCGTCGGGCCTCCCGGCGTCGGCAAAACCTCGATCGCTTCCTCCATCGCGAGGGCGATCGGCAGGAAATATACCAGGATATCTCTCGGCGGCATCCACGATGAAGCCGAGATAAGAGGCCACAGGAAAACCTACATAGGCGCGATGATGGGCAGGATCATGTCTGCGATCTCGACCGCAAAAAGCAGCAATCCGCTGATGCTCCTCGATGAGATCGACAAGCTCGGCTCCGACTACAAAGGCGATCCGTCTTCGGCGCTCCTGGAAGTCCTCGATGCGGAGCAAAACAATACCTTCTGCGACCACTACGTTGAAATACCTTTCGATTTGAGCAAGGTGCTCTTTATCACGACGGCGAACGATCTCTCCACCATACCTGCGCCGCTTCTGGACAGGATGGAAGTTATTGAACTGAGTAGCTACACTCAGCAGGAGAAGCTGAACATCGCCAAAAGGCATCTTCTCCCAAAACAGCGAAAACGCCACGGACTCAACGGCAATATGCTCAGGATCAAAGACGACGCGATGATGCAGATCATTTCCTCATACACGAGGGAATCCGGCGTCAGAAAGCTTGAAAGGCAGATCAGCTCGATTTGCCGCAAAGCCGCGATGAATTATGATGAGACGAGAAGATGTCTCATGGTGACCACAGACAACCTCGAGAGCATCCTCGGAGCTCCGAAATATAAGCGCAACAACCTCAATGCGTCGGACGAAGTCGGCGTTGTCAACGGGCTTGCGTGGACTGCCGTCGGTGGAGAGATGCTTCAGATGGAAGTCCTTGTCATGGACGGAACGGGAAAGCTCGAACTCACGGGCTCCCTCGGCGACGTTATGAAGGAATCCGCAAAAGCCGCCGTTTCCTACATCAGGAAGCACGCTGACGAATACGGCGTGGAAAAGGATTTCTATAAGACGAAGGATATCCATATCCACGCCCCCGAAGGAGCGGTGCCAAAAGACGGGCCCTCTGCCGGTGTTACGATGGCGACCGCATTGCTGTCGGCTTTGACGCTGAGGAAAGCAAAGAGGGCCGTTGCGATGACGGGAGAGATCTCCCTCACGGGTAAAGTTTTGCCGATCGGCGGTCTGAAGGAAAAAACAATGGCGGCTTACCTCAACGGCATCAAAAAGGTGATAATCCCGAGTGACAACTTTGTCGATCTCGAGGAAGTCGCCGACGTTGTGAAAGAGAACATCGAGTTTGTCTGCGTGAAGACCCTTGACGAAGTCTTCGACCATGCGCTGAACATTGATAGCAGCGAAAAGATCACGGACAAATCGTTCACCCACGTCATCGCGGAAAAACCCGAAGGCAGCGTTTCAAGGCCTGTCGCGCAGTAGGAGTAAGGATATGAATTATAACAAAGCGGAGTTTGAAACGTCGTTCGGCACGTCGTCACAGCTTCCGGAGTCAACTGTCTGCGAAATTGCATTCGCCGGACGCTCGAACGTCGGAAAGTCGTCGCTGATCAACAAGCTCCTGAACAGAAAAAACCTTGCGAGGATCAGCTCTGTGCCCGGCAAAACCGTAACGATCAACTTTTTTAAAGTCGACGGCGTCAGGTTTGTCGACCTCCCCGGATACGGCTATGCAAAAGTTTCGGCGGGCGAAAAGCGAAGATGGTCCGACCTGATGGAAGGCTATTTTTCGTCCGGCAGGAATATCGGGCTTGTTATCCAGCTCGTTGATATGCGCCATCCGGTCACAAAAGACGACTTCATGATGATGGACTACATGAGCGAATACGGCTTCAGGTTTGTTGTTGCCGCGACTAAGAGCGATAAGCTCAACAAGTCCGAATATCGCAACAGGCAGGAACGGCTCAAAGAGGAACTGTCGGCGTATGAAGGGATAGAGATCATCCCGTTTTCTTCCGTCAACGGGCAAGGTGTAGACGAGCTCAAAAGTTTGATAGAGCGTTATTGCTCGAACACTCAAGAATAAGGTCATATGGTTATGAGAAAAAAAGTACAATATTTTATTGCTTTTTCAAATTTAATACTTCAGATAATCGCCTTTACGCTGTACAGGAGTGTGCCTGAGATGTTGTTTTTCAGGTTTGAGCATCCGCTTCTGACGAAGATCCTCGCGGCGTTCATTGTGCTGATGCCGGTGATTTATGTTCTGATGGGCAACCTGGTCGAAAGGAACGTAAAGAATGCCGGCGTATACAGCTACAAGGTTTTTCCGATAATCTTCATCATTTTGCTTTTTTCGAGCTGGATAGTTTGCGTGTACGTCAATGCCGCACTCGGCCCGTTCATTATTGAAAACCAGAACTGGTTTATGCTGGTGCTCGGCTCTGCCGTGATGTATCTTGCTAACTACGTGACGATGCTCAACAAGGACAACCCTGTTTTCAGAAAGCTTGGGATCAGGATCAAAAACGAATACGTCTTCAAAACCACGTTGAAGATAGCTCTGTACGGAATAGGGTTTGAAGGATACCTGATAATCCTGTTCGGCGCGCTGGGTTTTTTCTACAACAGGCTTTTGTCGCTGACGCTCGTGCTGTTGTCGATCGTGGGATCGATGATCGCCATCGTTGCGGCGTATTTCGTCTACACCAGGTCGATCAGCAAAAGAAAGATCAAGTCCTCAAAAAGTAAAGGAAAACATAGAGATTGACGCTTGTAAGGTTTGACGCTTGTCAGACCTTTTTTTGATGAAATAAAGATCGGCAGAGTTTTGCTTTTTGTAATAATTGTTCCTCGCGCCGCATAACAATTTACAAATGAATGTGAATTGAAATACGGAGGAATATTTATGACCAATACAAGCATTTATCGTGACATTGCCAACCGAACCAACGGAGATATTTATATTGGAGTCGTTGGCCCCGTCAGGACCGGCAAAAGCACCTTCATAAAAAGATTTATGGATACGCTT
>JAFTCG010000089.1 GCA_017454815.1 Clostridia bacterium | reverse complement strand
CCGCGGATCAGAATTTTCCGCCGCCTCCGCCGTGGCTTCTGCCGGAAGACGAGGTGTGAGTGCCGGGCGTGCTTGCGTGGTGGGAAGAGCCGCCGGACGAGCTGCTTGTTGGCTCCTCGTGCCGCTCGCGGTAAACGTGCGAATAAAGGAACTCATCGCTGTATTCGAGCAGGTTAACTCCGCCCGCCATGTAATCGTAGGCTTCATGCTTCGTGTGCACGAATCCCGTGTAGTTTGAATTTTTTGAAACAGTGACGATGATGGCGGCGATGATCCCGATCACAGACGACCAGATGAGCCCTGTCTTCATGTAGCTCCAAACATGTATGTGGTGCTCGGAGGAGTACGGCTGACCGTTCTTTGCCTCGGTGACGAACCTGTTGACCATGTCCGCGAAAAAGTTAAACGATTCGCTGTAGTCACCGTTTTTGAGGTTGTAGGTGAAATCCGACGGGCTGATGAATTTCATAAAATAGTCGTCGGACAGCGCCGTCAGGCCGTAGCCGCAGGTGGAGATCCACCAGTCGCGATCCTCCATGCTGATCAGCAGGCAAACGCCGTCGTAGTTTTCGCCGTAGCCGAAGCCGTTGTAGTCGAAATAATCGTCGGCGAACTCCATCGGAGAGCGGGTGCCGATATGTTCTGCGGTCACTATTACAACGTCGAACTGAAGCTGTTCGCTGATGTCGTCGAGCTTATTTTTGGAGCGCGTCCTCATCCTCTTCGGACAAAAGATCCGCCTGGTCTACGAGCCTGTCGCCGCGTGTTTTTGAGATCTCGTCGGGGATCTCGACGCTGCCCGGCAGGAAGAAGTTTTCAGCAGTAGCATCGGTCGAAGCTTGTGTTGTAATCTCGGTTTGGGGTTGGGCGTTGTCGGCTTTTTGCGAAGTCGTCTCCGCTTTGGAGGGCGCGCCAATGCGTTCGGCGAGGATGGCGGCAACGGTCTTGTAAAAAATGAGCGCCGCTTTGTACTGCTCGCCGCTTTCGTCAGCGTCGGCGATGGCTTCGTAGAAGACGTCGATGTCATCGTCGTTGAAAACCTCGCCGGCTTTGCCCCTGGTGTTCATGTAGTAGTTGTCCGCCGAGACGGCAAAGATCATCGCGTCATCGGTTTCAGAGTTTTCTTCGAGAAAACCGCGCGCATAATTGCGAAAACTGTCGCCGCCGCTGTAGTCGTAGTTTATGACGAAGAAGACCTCAATGCCGTAGTATTTTTTGATCGATCGAAACAGCGTTTCGATGTAGCTGTTGTCTTTTTCCGAAATGGAATTGTCAAGTCTCACAACGGCGGCTGACGCAAACGGCGTTGTAACGCCGATGACCAACACAAGACAAAGAAGAAATCCGAATAATCTTTTCATACCGATCCCCCCCTTGTCAATAAAGCCCGATGAGGAAGCCGAGTCCCCAAAGTAAAGCCGTTACGCCGACGGCGACAGAGCCGAAGAGGATCGAAAGCTTTGGCTTCGAGATCGGCACGTTGCCGACGAATTTTCCCGTCTGGCCGTTCATTGAGAAGCGGTATTTTTGCGCGTGGTAGCTGACGTTCAGGATCCAAACGGGGAAAAGGGCATATTTTGTGCGTTCGGGGATGATGTTGAAAACGGACGACTTTGTCGAAACGGAGTCGTAACCTGTGACCGTGCTGATGATCGAAGCTTTTGCGGTTTCCCGGATGCATTCGTTGGCGCGCTTGGAGCAGACGTCCGAGGGCATATCATACCTGTCCGCCAGGAAGCCGGAGAGATATTCCGTGTTAAAATCCTGCGCTTTGCTGACGTCAAACGGCTCGATCGAATCCATCAGGTCGTCTGGCATTTTCTTTGAAGCATCTATCGGGACGTTTTGAAACTTTATCTCGCCCGAGCGGTAAACGCTGTAGTAGGAAACTTCCCTGCAGTCGTAGTTGCCTTCTCTCCAATGCCTGACTTTTCTGCCTTCAAAGTCGCCGGAAACAAAAACGTCGGAGTCAAACAGCCAGAAGGGGACGTAAACTCCGCGAATCTTCTCCAGGCGGCTTTCTTTGCCGAAGGAGGAGGGAGCAAAACGACGGCTTTTTATGAATTTTCTGAATTCCTCTTTTGCTTCTTGCTCGGTGACCTTGAACGGGATGATGCAGTCGGGCCTTATCGAGCCGCTGATGCGCTCCGAAAGGACTACGGGGTTGCCGCAATAAGGGCAGTGGGTCGCCGCAGTTGTCTTTTCGGTCATGATCTCGCCGCCGCAAGAGGTGCAGACAAAGCTTTTTAGCTCGTCGGCTTCGAGGTCATTGAGCATTTTGGCGGAGAAATCCCAGTTCGGGTTTTCCGAGCCGTTTTTGGTTTCGCCGACTTCGCTGATTTCCGGGTCAACGCTGTAGTCGCAGAACGGGCATTTCATTTTTTGCGTTTTAGCATCGAATTCAAGCTTGCCGCCGCATTGGGGGCACTTGAATTGCTGAACGTCTGAACTCATAATGCAACACCTTTTACTTGTTTCCGCGCCGATTTTCAAAGACATCGGGCGAAAGCGATCCTTTCAGCGTGGTGCAAAGAAAGCCCTTCCGCGGCTCATCTGCACCGTTTTTCGGGGGACGGTTTAAACTTTCCTCCCGGCAGGGAGAACGGAAGAAAAAGCCGCACAAAACGGATAGCTTCGTGCGGCTGATATTGATTTACAACTGATTGTCAGTTATTTACAAATTACATTTTCGGATAGAGGTTAAGCCAGGGAAGCAACCAGTTGAGAGAACCAACGAACAATACTTTCCTGAGGATCGATACTACCCAAAGGAACGGAGGATAAACGACTCTGCAGATGTATGAGGTGTGGTGAGCTTCTTCGGTTTCTTTGCATCCGCAGATGGGGCATACGCGGGATTTCGTTCCGTTCTTGAAGAACTTGGCGTCGTTGTTGAACGTCCATTCGGTGAACTCATGGTCGGCAGTCTCTTTTTCGCCACAGCGAGCGCAGGTGCGTGTATGAGTTGAGCCGTTCGCGTCGTCCTTCCATTCGCCCCAGTCATGTCCGAGAGGCTCTGTGAAGTCGAACTTGAACGTGAAGTCGCAAAGTCTGCATGTATAAGTTGTGTAGCCGATTTGAGTACATGTCGGTTCGGTTACGACTGTTTCATATTCGCAGTTTGCTGTTTCATAATACTGGCAGCGGCTGCAGCCTCTTGTGTGAGTTCCGTCGTGGTTCTTGCACCATGTGCCGAAGTCGTGGCCAAGCGCCGGGATAACTTCCGTGTCATAAACGTTGCCGCAAGCTGCGCAGAAAGTGCCCATCTCGCCGTCTTCCGTGCAGGTCGGAGCTACGCAAACAGCTTCATAGCCGTAGGTATGAGTGTGGAGAGAGAAAGTCTTGCTTTCAAGAGCTGCGCCGCAGACGGAGCAGTAACGTGTCATCTGACCGTCGTGGTCGGCTGTCGGCTCGAAGTCGATCCTCCAAACGCCTTCATCGTGATCTGCGGGATCGAGGTCATAGCTTCTTACCGCTTCGCCGCAATAATCGCAATTGAAGGTTATTCTGCCTTTGCTCGTGCAGGTCGGAAGAACTGTATCAACGTTGCGGCAGCCAAAGCAATCTTCAAGCGTTGCGTCAGCGTCAGTAAGATACCACTCAAGAGAATCGTTATAGTGTCCTGTAGCCGGGATTGTTTCAACATCATAAACAAGGCCGCAAATTGCGCAGAAAGTTCCTGTTTCGCCATCAGCGGTGCAGGTTGCCGGAGTCAAAGTTCTTTCATAGCCGTACTCGTGTTCGTGCAGAGAAAAAGATTTGCTTTCGATGATCTGTCCGCAGTCGACGCAATAGAAGCTCATCTGACCGTCGTGGTCGGCTGTTGCTTCAAAGTCGAGAGTCCAATAGCCGTTTGAGTGACCCTTTGCCTCGACGATTTGCGTTTTGATGTAGTCATCGCAGATGTTGCAATACAATTCGATTTTGCCGTCGGTCGTGCAGGTTGCTTCCTTGATTACGACTACATAAGAATCAGCCGTGTCAGTGCCGTTTTCAATGTTTTCGTGGATAGTGTTGGTGTAATAGTCAATTCCTTCATCTTCGTCGCAGAGCGAACAATAGTAATGAACTATACCTTGTGTCGTGCAGCCGGGTTGAACGATTGTTCTCTTAACGGAATAATCGTGGTCGCAGGTTGCGTTTGCAATTATCATGCTGCCGGGAATCAATACGGCGACCGTAAGGATAATTGCAATAATTCTTTTGGAGATTCTGTGCTTCATTTTTTTCATCCTTTCTTGTTTTTTCTGTAACGGGCAAGGCAAAAGCGAAGGGCTTTCCCTCTGCGCAACAGAATGACCTGAATGTTAATATTCAGTTAACATTGTTTTACATTAATTCTAACTGCGCTTCTACCCCCCAAATGGGGGGATTGTGGTTTTTACTCAAAACGATCCCCCAAAAAAAGTGACAGGGATGTCGGAGCTTTTGTGAAAAAAGAATATATACAATTAAACAGCGGGACGGTGTTTACAACTGCGTCAAAATGTTATATAATTAGCAAAAACCGGGCTTAACCGAAAGCCCGACCGAAAGAAGGAGAAAAATGAAAACACTTTCCACGATCCAGACATTATCGAAAATCGCAAAGATTATCAGCAAAATAATTCTCATCTGCTCGATAGTCGGTCTTTGCCTTTGCGTTGTGGGGCTTTGCGGCCTTGTGCTTGGCACCGAGGCGATAAAGCTCGGCGGGGTGACGGTCGAGGGGTTGATCCGTGACAATGCGAACCTCTCGCAGGGAACCGTATACGCCGGAGTGATCGAGGGCGCGATCTGCTGCGTCGGCGCGATAATAGTATCAAAAGCTGCCGTCAACTATTTCAAAAAAGAGCTCGACGACGGCACCCCCTTCACGCTCGACGGAGCAAAACAGGTAACGCGCCTCGGCGTTCTTTCGATCTGCATACCCGTCGGCGAACAGGTGGTTTATGCGATCGCGAAAGCTGTTCTGGTAAGAGCATTCGAGGATTCCGCTTTGCCCGGCCTCGAGATCGGCAGCTCGGTCGCCATCGGCGTTTCGCTCATAGTATTAGGTCTGATCTTCAAGTACGGTGCGGAAACATCAAAAACCGGGGATTAAAATACGATTGAAGCCGGGGGCTTCCAAAGGGGCGGCAAAAGGCAATGCCTCGGCTTGAAATTTGCGAAAAAAAGCGGCACAGGTTTCGGCCTGTGCCGCTGCTTTTTGTTAAAAAGTTCTCTGAAACGGGATCTGCGTCAGAAAAGAACAATACCGCCGTTCACCTGGTCGATCTCGCCCATGAAGGCGTTGACAAGGTCGACAAGAACCATGTCGCTTTCGTCGACAACTCCGTCCTTGTTGCAGTCCATTCCCTTGAAGGTCGGATCGTCTTCTTCAGGCATAATGAGCATCGCGTTGTAAAGGTCGATCATGACGAAGTCGCTTTCGTCGATCACTGCGTCGCCCGTTGCGTCGCCGGAGATCAGCACTGTGTAACTTTCGAGCGTTTCGCCGTTTTTGACAACGTTGACGAGCGTTCCCGTGCCGTAGCCGTTTTCTGTGGGAACAACTTCGATCCGGGCATTTTGGTCGGCTGCGCTGACGTAATCCGAGATCGACTCAAGGTCTATGTCAGCTCCGAAGCCGTAGAGAATGCTGCTTGATTCTTCGAGAATAATTCCCGATTCCGGAGCGATGACGATACCCGATTCGTCGGTGGGGTTGAGCTTCGGGATAACCCTTTCTTCAATGACGTTGCCGCAGACGGTGCAGCTTACAGCTTCAAGCCCGTCGGTATCGTCAGTCGCAGGAGTTACAACAGTCCATTCGCCGGGGGTGTGGGCGATCTCCGTTACGTCGTCGACGTAATATTTTCCGCAATCCTTGCAGGTGTAGAGCGTGTAGCCCTTCTGGGCGCAGGTTACGGCGGGGACGACCTCGGAATCATAGTGGTGAACAACCGTCGGAACTCCGCCGGGGAGGAGGTAAGTTCTGACATATCTGTCGTATTCGGACATCATCTGGTTGTAGCAGTCCGGGTCGCTTTCAAGCCCGTGGTTGGACAGCGGGAAGGTTATGAATGTGTGTTCAACTCCAACGTCGTTGAGCACCACGTTGAGTGCGGCACCGTCGGAATAGGGGACGACGCTGTCCTGCATACCGTGGCAGATCAGAGTCGGCACGGCTGAGCCTGCATATTTGACGGGAGACATGTTTTCGAGCGCAATAAAGGCGTATATCGCCTGATCAGCCGTGAAATACTGGCCGCAGACGGCTGAAAGCGCGAGCACAAGTCCGTCCTGCTTGAGGTATTCCTGGTTGTAAAGCGTTGTCGGGCCGGCCATATCCCAAACGCAGACGGGTCTGACCGGGGAGGAATCCTGTCTTGCGTAGGCGTACATCAGCGAAAGATGTCCGCCCGCGGAATGGCCTGCGGTCATCATCTTTGTGACGTTCATTCCTCTGTCCGCCGCCATGGATTTGATCTTTGTGACTGCACTCTGGATGTCGTCGAGGATGCCCCATCCGGTGACGTTGAAGCAGTCGGCGAAGCGGTAGTTGACCGTGGCGGCGATTATTCCGTATTTTGAACAGGCGTTATATGCCCAGCTTGTGAATTCGCTCTTGTCGCCGCCGATCCATGCGCCGCCGTGGATAAATAATACGAGCGCAACGTCGCCATTTGCGTTGGCGGGCATGAACAGATCCATGTTGGAGTTGCCGTAGGAAAGGTCGTAGAAGGATTCGATGCTTTTGTCGGTGTTGCCCGTGCTGCCGCCCGTGCAGTAAGCGCATTCGGTTCTGTCGCCGCTGTGTTCAAGCCCGGCTATCGCGGTCTTGAGCGCCGAAAGAGCGCTGTCGATCTCGTCTTGCAAGGCGGTAGTGCTCGTTGCGACAGATTTTGCGGTGCTGTACGCCGTCGAGAATGTAGCCCAGCTTTCGGCTGTCCAGCAGGATGCTTTGTAGTCGGAATATTTCAAAACCAATTCCTGCAGCTCTGTGCTGTCGACGCCGATGACGACAGCCGTCAACGAGACGGAAGTGCTGTTACTGAAAACAGGCAGATTGTACATCTGTCCGTCTATCCTCCAGCGAACGGTCAGATAGGAAGTTATCGTTACAGAGGCGCTCTGTCCGGGCTCGGGTACGTTGCCGACCAGTGTTCCCCCTGCGCTTGTGCTGCCGGGAGTGTTGCCTCCGGCGTTGATGAGAACGTCATTCGCCGTGGCAGTGTTTGAGATTGAAAAAGCACCGCTCGCAGTAATGTTGGTCGAATAGTACATTCCGATGCCTTCAAAGGTGGTGGAATAGATATTCCCGAAATCCGACATCGTTTTGTAGTAACACCTGTCGACGATGTAAGTCGCGGTGTTGCCCGAGGTATAACTCGCGCCGTAAAGCGACATACCGATTTTCGCAGCGTTATCCTGCGCCGAAGTCGAGCAGGATGCAGAGCCCTTCGACGTTGCCGAAGCCGGGATCGAAAATCTCGGCGCAACGGCGACGACGATCGCGAGAGCCATGACGATGCTTATGATTTTTATTATTTTCTTCTTCATAAAAAAGCATCTCCCTTTCCGTTTGAATATATCATTACATCTTAATTATACCATTTATTTGCCCGACGAACAATAAATACCGCTCAAAAACAGTTATTAATTTCTGCTGAAAAATTTCATCATTTTCATGCAGTAGGGCTACAAGCGTGCCGCCATTCAAACCCGTACAGCATATCATTGAAAACGATCGGCGCAGTTTCCGCCAGGTCGCAAAGGGATGGCGCTGTGCTTCTATCGCTTGTTTTTTTGAGGGGAAATTATTCTGACACAACTCAATCACTTTTTCTATCCTTTTTTCTCACATCTATTGCAAACCAACACAAAAAAACAAAAAAATAGTGGAAATTTTATAAGTTGTATGCTAAAATGCATATGTATATATCAATTTTACAAAAATTTTTAGTTTTATTTTTCAGGTGTCCCGTGTTTTCGGGAACAGGGGAGGAATACAGTTGTATTATTCCGTCATTGGTATACTTGCGCTTCTTGTT
This sequence comes from Clostridia bacterium, assembly GCA_017454815.1. Lineage (GTDB taxonomy): Bacteria > Bacillota > Clostridia > Oscillospirales > Acutalibacteraceae > SIG575. The sequence continues at coordinate 10,809 of JAFTCG010000089.1, read as the reverse complement.
TTGGTTGTGGAAAACCAAGACACTCTGTTCAAATCAGGCCGCTCCGATAAAAAGCCTTCTTGCGATGTTTACAGATGGTTTTTGATGACCGTTGCGGTGTATTATGTTTCGGATATCCTGTGGGGTATATTTGAGCAGTTCAAACTCGCAAAACTCCTGTTCATAGACACTTCCTTTTACTTTGTCGCCATGGCGGTCGGCGTGCTGTTCTGGACGCGGTATACCGTTACATACCTTGAAAAGAAGAACGCTTTCGCGAAATTCCTTGTTTATTCAGGGCGGATTTGTGCGGCAGCGGTAACTGTTCTTGTTATCGCCAACTGTTTTATACCCGTGTTGTTCAAAGTGGATGAAAATTGCGTTTATCATCCGCTTGGCGTAAGATATGTTGCTCTTATATGGCAGATAGGGCTCCTTTTATTGATTTCTGTCAACTCCTTCTCCTCCGTTTTTACAGGTGAAAAGGATAAGAAATACAGGTTTTTTGCCCTGGCTTCTTTCGGCCTTATAATGGCAGTTTTCCTTCTTGCTCAGATTTTTTATCCGTATCTTCCGCTTTATTCCGTCGCATATTTGCTGGGCACGTCGATAATGCGCACTTTTGTTATAAGCGATGAGAGAGTCATCACAAAGAAGATCGTAACAAAGGACGCTCTTACCGGAGTCGGAAACAAGTTCGCTTTTGACGATGTGGAAAAAGAGATGAATAAACGAATTGAAAACGGGCAGGAAGAACCGTTTTTGATAGTGGTATGCGATATAAACGATCTGAAAATAATAAATGATACAAAAGGTCATATTGTAGGAGACTCTTATATCCAAAAAGCCTGCACGGCTATCTGCAACACTTTTAAGCATAGCCGGGTCTTCAGAATCGGCGGCGACGAATTTATTGCGATCTGCCGTGGGGAAGACTTTGAAAACATTGATCAATTGCTTAAAAAAATGAATTCCATCAATTCTCAAAACCGCAAAAACGGCGACGTTCAGATCGCATACGGCATGGCGCGATTTGAGAATGATACCGATGTTCAGGATGTTTTCCGCAGAGCCGACAAAAAAATGTATGAGCAAAAAATGTGGCTCAAAGCGAAAGTGAACAACAGCGTCGTTAAAGATGTTGAAAAAGGCGGAAGATCCGCTGCGTATAAGTTCCCGGAAGGCCTCAAAAAAGCGTACGAGAGCAGTCCGATCTCTTTCGCGTATTATCAGAATATCGACGGTAATCCCGTTCCGATTCTTGTGTCCGACGGCTTTTGTAAAAACACGGGATTGTCCCGCGAAAAAGTATTGGAATGGCTGGAAAAAGGTATGTTCAGCCGTATCCATCCGGACGACGTTGATCTTGTTTACAAAATAAGCTATGATTTTTTGAATCAAAAAGGTTCTTACGATATCATTTTCCGAAGTCAGCTGGGCCATGACGGCTACGACCCCGAATTTGAAAATGACGACGAAAAATATGTACAAATCCACGGAACAGGAAAATGGCAGAAGATGCCCGACGGCACCGAGCTTGCAGTTATTACCTATGCAAACCTTTCCGAAACGCAAAAAGCGATCCATGAAAGCATAGAAGTTTACGAAATCCTTAAAAGAGATCATTTCTATACCGATCCGCTGACAGATCTTCCCAACCTTAACTATCTGCATGAATTCGGCAACGAAGCGGTTGACGCTATGCGTAAAAGGGGAGTAACGCCCAGCGTGATTTATACTGATATTTATTCCATACAGTCATACAACAATAGATATGGAGTTAAAGCGGGCGATAATCTTATTTGCCTTGTTGCCGGCGTGCTTAAAGAAAAATTCCCGAAATCGATCGTGGCAAGAGGCTCTGACGACCATTTTATCGTTGTCTCCGACGTAGACGATATAAATGAAATCGAGAAGCTTCTTCATGAAGCGAACAAAAAGATAATAAATACCGCCCAGGGTATTACCACGGGCATTCGCTCCGGCGTTTGTCCGCTTGATGAAAAGAGTACGCTCATCAGCACTATTGACCGCGCGAAGCACACCATGAAGCTTATTGCGTACGATATGAACCGGGAAGTTGAGTTCTTCTCCGAAGTTGCCAACAATGATTATATGCAGGAACGCTATATTGTCGAAAACTTAAATCTCGCCATAGAAAAAGGCTGGATAAAAGTTTATTATCATGCGTTTTATCGCGTCGACAGCATGAAAATCGCGGCTTTTGAAGGACTCGCGCGCTGGGTTGACCCCGATCGCGGAGTAATAGCTCCGGATACCTTTATACCGGTCCTTCAAAAATACCATCAACTCCATAAGCTCGATCTATGCGTGTTCGAGCAAGTCTGCAAAGAGATCAAGGAAAGATATGACAGCGGCCTGCCCCTTTTGCCCGTTTCTGTAAATTTCTCTATGCAGGACTTCGATTATGCCGATGTTGTCGGCGAGATGAATGCTCTTTATGAAAAATACAACTTAGACGTTCTTGTCGACAAAAGCTATTTCATCATCGAAATAACGGAACAGGATCTTGCGGTAGGCGCCGAAAAGATTAAGGATCAGTTCACCCAAATTCGCAATAACGGTTATAGACTTTGGCTGGATGATTTCGGTAGCGGATATTCCGCGCTTAACGTTTTCAGTCAGTTCGATTTTGACCTTATCAAGTTTGATATGGATCTTCTCAGGAATCTTGACTCAAACGGCGGCATCAACCGAGTTATCCTGAAAGAGCTTGTTTATTTGTCTCGAAAATTCGGTATCCATACCCTCATAGAAGGCGTCGAAACGGAAAGTCAGCTTTCTTTCGTTAAAGAGATAGGCTGCGAACTTGCTCAAGGTTATTATTTCCATAAGCCCGAATCTCTTGATCAGATCTTAACGAGATTAAAAGGCGGCGATGAAATCAAGCCTTGCGAAACCCCAAAAGAGCGCGCAAGCTATGAGCTCAAATGGCGGGAGTAAACGGCACAAAAATCCAAAAGCTATCATGCACATATTAAAACGATAATACGCAAAGAAAAATGAGATGAAAATGCAAAAGCACGATCATCTCATTTTTATTATGTTATTCAAAAAACAATTAACTGCTCGAGCACTAAATGAAATAGTCGGATGCATATCACCACGGCTTAGGTCAAGCGTCACGCTTGATTGCGCACCGCTTTTTGGAAAAAGCTTGGCCCGTATATCTTCTCGGGATCGGCAAAACTTAGCTCAAAAAGTCAAACATGTATATACTAAAAAATATACGCTTTTCCCGCTTGGCCGCAGTATGTTTGGCCGTTATAATCAAAGCTTCCTGCGTTTATAAAGGCGGCGGCGATCCTGCCGTCGGGAAGCTTAAGCGCTTGTATTTTTTCCGTATTAACTATAACTTCAAAATCAGCGTCGGTGGTTTCCGACATTATGGAATATGCATACGAGCCGGAGTTGACAAAGAACAGGGTAAAAACATCGCCCTGCTCAAATATATCCTCAAGCGTGAGATTGTTCCTTCGCCAACTGCCGCTGCGATGTTCGAGGTGGGCGCTGAGAGCTCCACCCTGAAGCAGTTCATACTTTATGCCGTTGTGGACAACTTTGTTCCCTTCCTGAGTGAAAGAACCGGCGAAATAGGATTGATCGATCGTTGTATACATTTGCCTGCCGTCGGAATTTTTTATACCTGCTCCCAGCAGTATTACGGCGTTGTCTGTTGCAAAGCAGGAGACGGTCGTGGTGATTTTCTCGTGTCTGACATTGAAAGATACCACTGCCGCACCGTCGGAAACACTGCTTGAGTATACGCCGGGCAGTAGCCTGTATGTGTGATTTGTGTGGGCGGCAAGTTCTTCGTCCGATTCATAAACGGATGTGGTTCCCGGCACAAGAGAATAGTCATAAAGCGGACTGATGTTCGTCAGCTCGTTGCCCGTGTGCATTATGGTGGTAACTCCGGGAAAAGATGAGTTGTAGCTCAGGATGTTCTCGTTGTTGGTCGTTTCGGAATAGAACATGGTGCTGCTTCCGCCGAGAAAACTGAAGTAAAAATCCTCATTGTTCACAACGAGAAAGTTTGCCTCGTCGTAATAATGAAGCCCGTAGTTTTGCTTCGTGTTGCTTGCAACGGACTGCGCATACTCCATGATCTCGTTTTTTTTCGGCATATTTTCGGTGTTGGCAAGCCTTATGAGATCGGGAACGATCCCCATCAAAGGCTGAGCGTTGATCCTTGAGACCGATCTACCCATAACCAAAGGATCAAGGGTGCTGCCGAAACTCATTTTTCTAAGGCCTGTCAGGATGAATTCGGACAAGGGCTTGAGCTGATTTTCGGAAAACGCATATTTTGTGCCGTCGATCATAGCGACAACGTTTGAAACTCCCTTTATAAATTCAACGCCGTAGCCTCCCATATACAGCCTTTTGCCGTGTTGAAAGAAAGTGCCGTCTTTTTTGATGCCTTCGATCAAACCGTAATCAAGTTCGTTTGATACGATCTGCAGGGCGGTCTTTACACAAAGGCTGTTGCCTGTGAGGACGCCGAATTTTACGGAGGACATAGCTATATCCACAGCGTTGGCTCCCGTATATATGCGTAAAAGCGGATCCAAGGAAAAACAGCCGCGTCCCACAAGGACAGACAGTTTTTTGAGCTGATCGGCGTTCAGATCAGACTTCATCAGTATGCCGATCTCTCCCAGGACGTTGGGATTTGAGAGCTTGTTATACCACCAGTTGGGATTTTGATAATCATTCTTTATCCAATGATCTGTGAGTTTGATAACAAATGATCTGTATTCCTCTTTTCTGGAGGCATCCTGTTCCAGGTTGTATATAATCGCAAGGCGCTCCGTTCTGTTAAGATGCTTTGCGGCAGGCCACATAGCTTGAGATTTGTCAGAATAATCTATGTCGTCAAAAAAGCAGTTTCCGTCATCGTCATACGAAACGAGGGATAAAATTTCGTCCGCGCCGTAAAGATCGGCGCTCCCGAAAGTTGACATAGTACCGCTCAAGAGTCCGGCGGTAATATTATCTGCTATGGTTTCAATATCCGGCTTTGTCGCCACGCCGAAAACAGAAGATAAACCGATCATAATTGTAACGAGAATAAGGCTTAAAATTTTTTGCAAAGTTCCTGTCATTTTTAGTCCTCTTTCATAAAAAACTACAAAAAAAGGGGTTAACATACATGCTACCGAATATTGTAATACAATAGAGTCATAGAGTCAAGGAGTGTGCCTTGATTCGATCAAGTAAAATTACTTCTTTTTTACGGGAAGGGGCTTGGCAAACGGCATGAAAAAGCGACTGTTTTGCCGGTCGGTCTGACTGTCGGTCGGGAATAGTTTCGACTGTCCGCTTTGTCGGCGCCTTTCCAAAGGATTTTGAACAACAGCACATTATGCCCGCTTGATACGGGTGTGCCGTGCGTTAACTATTTGCTCAGTTGGAAATCCACAACAAACGGTGGAAATCGGAAAACGGGGACTTCTACCTTTATATGTTAAACGTTGATACGGACGGCTTTGAAAAAGCAATGGAAATTGCAAAAGAGCACGTCACTATGGGCGGCTGGGAAGAAAACGTCGTTTTCATCTGAATGCAACAACCCCTTTTCCTTTTTTGTGAGGAAATAATGCACAAAATATGACGCATCATAATGTGCAATGCGACAAATTTTCAGACTTCAAGAAAAGATACATATGAACTATTGACATATTTATACTGATATGTTAATATATATTTGGCAGTTTTGCTACAACAGTAAAAGGCTGACGTTATCACTCCAAGCAATGATCCGTTAGCACCTGCGTTGGCGTTTTACAAAATTATTTTATCCAGAAAGGAAGAAAAAAATGAAAAAAGTTCTCGCAATCACCCTCGCACTTCTTATGGTCTTTGCCATCACCGCTTGCGGCGGCAAGACCGGCTCTTCCGGCGTCTCCATTACCATCTTCAACTCCAAGATGGAGATCCAAAGCCAGATGGAAGATATGGCTAAAGAGTATTCCAAGGCAAAAGGCGTTGACGTCGAGGTCTACTACTCCTCCGACACAGTCGCCGCGCATCTTTCCACTCGCTATGCGTCCAACGATCCCTACACGATCTCAATGGTTGACGCAAAAGACGTCTATGCTCTGGCTGCAGATCACGCAGTTGATCTCTCCGATCAGGAATGGGTAGAGAACACAACACAGGCAATCACTATCGACGGCAAAACCTACGGCTTCCCCGTATGCGTCGAGGCTCGCGGCATAATCTACAACGCAGAAGCTATCGAAAAAGTTACCGGCACTGCCTTCGATCCCACAACGATCAAGACGACAGCCGACTTCCAGAAGCTCATCGACCAGCTCATCGCCGGCGGTATGGCTACCCCGACGGGCGTTATGAACGAAGACTGGTCTCTTGCAGCCCACTACCTTGCAGAAGTTTATGAACAGCACGATGATCCCGACGCTTTCATCGCAAGCATCAAAGACGGCTCTGTCAAGCTCATCGACGACGCGAAGTTCAACGCAATGATGGACACCTTCGACGTCCTCAAAGCCAACAACTACGCAAAGGACGCCGCTATCTCCGCAGAGCGCGAGGTCACCGAGCAGAAGCTTGCCGAAGGCGAGATCGCTTTCATGTTCGGCGGCAACTGGGACTGGTCTGTTATCAACGCTTATGAATACAGCGAGAAGATGGGCATCATGCCTGTTCCCAACGATTCCGGCGACGGCTCCTCCGACAAACTCGTCGGCGGCGGCTCGAAGTATTTCTTCATCGACTCCTCCGACAACACCTCCGACGAACAGCGTCAGGCGGCGAAGGATTTCCTCAACTGGCTCGTTAACGACGCCGACGGTCAGGACTTCATCGTCAACCAGTGCGCTCTTGTTCCCGCATTCTCGAACATCACCCTCGACGTTCAGGATCCGCTGGGCGCATCCGTCAAAAAATATGCCGACGACAACGCTTTGATCGGCAACTACAACTACCTCCCGGATGACCACTATGCAAAATGCGGCGCTTCGTTCCAGAAATATCTCGCAGGTCAGATCGACCGTGCAGGTTTTGCAAACGAGATCACAACCTACTGGGCAACCGCAGAGGTCGGCGAGCATTAAGCTTCCGACCGGCTGAATCCGGCTGAAATATTCTCGGAGGGCGTCAACAGGCCGCTTGGGGACGCTCTCCGATTCTCGTTTTTAATGCAAAGCGGCAGATTGGAATTTTGTCTATGAAACAAAATAAGCTTTCTTACAAGATCCGGCAATATATTTTGTTTGCAGGGCCCGGAACGGCTTTGTTTCTGGCGGTCGTGATCGTTCCGTTCATCTACGGACTTTACCTCACGCTGACAAGCTGGGACGGCGTAAGCAAAACCAAGGAATTCGTTGGCTTGGAAAACCTTGCGGCGGCGTTCAAGGACGCCGACTATTGGCACGCAATGCTCAGGACGGTCATCTACTCCGTCTTTGCCGTTGTATTCATCAATATCGTCTCCTTTGCCCTGGCTTACCTCGTAACGCAGGGGATAAAGGGTCAGAACTTCTTCCGCGCGGGATTCTTCGTCCCCAACCTCATCGGCGGCATCGTCCTTGGTTATATCTGGAAATTCGTTTTCAACAGGGCGTTCGTTGCGATCTTCAGCTCGACGTCGCTGCTTTCGACCACGAACGGCGCAATGTTCTGCCTGATACTCGTGTCCGTCTGGCAGTATGCGGGGTATATGATGCTAATTTACGTCGCCGGCTTCATGAGCGTTTCAAAGGACGTCCAGGAGGCCTCCAAGATCGACGGCTGCACTCCCTCGCAATCCATGAGGCACGTCATCATCCCGCTGATGCGCTCGAGCTTCGTCCAGTGCATCTTCCTTAGCATCACACGCTGTTTCGTTGTTTACGACGTAAACCTGTCCTTGACAAAGGGCGGCCCGGCGGGCACGTCCGTCATGGCGGCGATGCACGTTTACAACCAGGCGTTCACCTACAAAAACTACGGTCTCGGTCAGTCCGAGGCGGTCATACTCTTCGCGGTCTGCGCCATCGTAGGCGTGACCCAGGTGCTCATCGGCAAACGAGGGGAGGTTGAGGCATAATGAATGAAAATCAAAGAGCGGCGCGCAACAAAAAGATAGCCCATGCGATCATGTGGATCGTGCTTCTTGTGATGTTCATCGCGTTTATTTTCCCGTTCCTGCTCGTCGTCATCAACGTCTTCAAGACAAAGGGCGACATCACCTCCAACCCGCTGGCGCTCATCGGCGCTCACGGCTTTACGTTCAAGAACTTCCCCGCGGCGATGAAGAAGATGAATTTCCTGACGGTGTTCCTCAATTCATTGACCATCACGACCAGCGCAACTGTGCTGACGATCCTCATTTCCTCGATGACCTCCTTCGTCATCGTCCGTAACGGAAAATGGAAATTCTGCACGATCATCTTCTCGCTGATGATCGCTTCGATGGTGATCCCGTTCCAAGTTCTTATGGTACCGCTGGTTTCCGTCTACGGCAACGTCCTGAACAGCCGCATCACCTTGATACTGATGCACGTCGGATTCTCCGTGTCGATGGCGGTGTTCATGTTCCACGGGTCGATCAAGACGAATATCCCGATCGACCTCGAGGAGTCGGCGACCATCGACGGTTGCAACCGCTGGCAGACGTTCTGGAAGATAGTCTTCCCGCTGCTGAAACCAACCATTGCAACAGTCGGAATCATCAACGCAATGGCTTACTGGAACGACTACCTGCTTCCCAGCCTTGTTCTTAAGAAAAAGGATCTCTATACGATCCCGATCGCAACACAGGCATTCTACGGAACGTATTCCACGGACATCGGCCTTATAATGGCGGCCCTCTTGCTTGCTATGTTGCCGATCCTGATTCTCTACGTATTCCTTCAGCGTTACATTGTCGAGGGCGTAACCTCAGGCGCTGTCAAAGGATAACAACACTGCGGGTAAACTTCGGCTATTGCGGCAGTCATTCCCGTAACTGCTGATGAGGGTCGTATCTACTGACCGTCGTATACTCAAAAGCTAATTTCAACACGGAGGTTTTTTGGAAAAATGAAAAAGTTTTTCAGCATGGACAGCCCATTCATGACTGCGCTGTCCGTTGCGGCAGACCTCCTTGTGCTCAATATTCTCACGGTTTTGGTGAGTTTGCCCCTCATCACCTCGGGTGCGGCGATAATTGCGATGCACAGCATTGTCATAAAAATCGTCCGTCAGGAAGAATGCTATATCATAAAACCGTTCTTCAAGGAATTTGCGTCGAACATCAAAAAAGGCATGCTTTTAAGCCTTATAATGATCGTTGCAGGCGTCGCTGTTTATTTTGACTATCGCGCCGCGAAAGAGTATGCGCCCAAGATGCGCGCGGTGGCAATTGCGGTAGGTATTATCGCTCTTGCAATAATGTTCTACGCTTTTGCCCTTACGGCGCGGTATGAAAACACTTTCGGCGCAACGATGAAAAATGCCGTGATCCTTTCGATCGCATATTTCCCGAGAACGCTGATCATGGTGCTGTTCGCTGTCGGTCTGTGGTTTGTGTGCGTCCACGTGTACAGGATCGGTGTTCCGGTCCTCGCGATGTTCGGCGTCTCACTTCCGTGTTACATAAATCTTCTGTTTGTGGATAAAGTGTTTCATAAACTCGAAGGAGATTCGACCGATGAAAACCGGGACGATGCATGAAAACCGCGTTTGAAATCTGATTAAAACCATAACACATTTTAATGGCGGGGGATCACTCCACAAAATGATTTCCCGAACATCAAAAAAGGAGGCTAACTTTTCCGTCTGACTCACGGTGCGGCAGTGTGGAGACCTGTCGTAATGCGGCGCGCCCTGAAAGACGGACGCTCGCGAGGCTGCTTTTGCGGAGGCAGGGCAGTCAGAGCTTTGAAAAATGAGTGAAGTATTACTGAAAGGCATTAAGAAAGTTTATGATGGCGACGTAGTAGCCGTTCACGACGTTAACCTGAAGATCGAGGACAAGGAATTCATTGTTCTTGTCGGCCCTTCGGGCTGCGGAAAATCCACCACGCTGAGGATGGTTGCAGGACTTGAAGACATCAGCGGCGGCGAGCTGTATATCGACGGCAAGCTTTGCAACGACATCGCCCCCAAGGATCGCGATATCGCAATGGTTTTCCAGAACTACGCTCTCTACCCCCATATGTCGGTTTACGACAACATGGCGTTCGCCCTGAAGCTCAAGAAAGTCCCAAAAGCCGAGATCGACAAGAAGGTCAAGGAAGTCGCCGAGATCCTCGGCATAACCCAGTATCTGAACAGGAAGCCGAAGGCGCTCTCCGGCGGTCAGCGTCAGCGCGTTGCCATCGGCAGAGCCATGGTGCGCGACCCCAAGGTTTTCCTCATGGATGAGCCGCTCTCAAACCTCGACGCAAAGCTGCGAAACCAGATGAGAGCCGAGATCATTAAGCTTCGCCAGAGGATCAACACCACCTTCATGTACGTCACCCACGACCAGACCGAAGCCATGACCTTGGCGGACAGGATCGTTATCATGAAAGATGGTTTTGTAAACCAGATCGGCACTCCGCAGGAATGCTTCAGCAAGCCGGTTAACATTTTTGTCGCAGGCTTCATCGGGATGCCCGTCATGAACTTCTTCGACAACTGCAAGCTCCTGCTCGAGGACGGCAAATACTACGCCGAGATTCGCGGAGTCAAATTCCTGCTCGACGATTTCCAGCAGGCGGCGCTCAAGAAGAACGGCCAGAAACCCGTCGACATCATCTGCGGCATCCGTCCCCAGCATATCTCCGTCGGTAAGGGCGAACTGACAGCCCAGATCGAAGTCAACGAAATGCTCGG
>JAFTCG010000088.1 GCA_017454815.1 Clostridia bacterium | reverse complement strand
GCTTTGCCACCCTTGACTTTTCGTCCGGTTCCGTGCTATATTACAAACAAGGCAACAGCGAATCACTTCGCTGCCGCCTCAAAAATATTTTTTCTGTTTTCACTGCATTTCTGCGTTTACACAAAATTTGGGATAGAGCCAAATTCACTTCAAGAGATGATCTGATTTCAGCAATAGAACAATATCTCGATTTCTACAATAATAAACGCTACCAGCGTAGGCTCAAATGCATGACGCCAATGGAGTTCCACTGCAGCGCAGCGTGAAAAATTCCACCCTGCTTCATAGCAAGGTGGAACTTCAACTAAAATATTTTTTGTTTTTTTCATTGTCTACTTGACAGGGGGCACTTCATATTTCCGTGCGATCATCCTTTTTGCTTATATGCTTTAGTGTTTTTTGATAAATGATTCTGAGGTCCCTTTTTTATGGTCTCGACACAAATCGCAGCTTTCGCATCTTTCGCCGCAGGAGCTGCAAACTCCCCGCTTTTTGTCGCGAATTATTTTCACAACGGCAGCCGTCAGCGCCAGCGCAACGACTGCAAGCGCTACGATGCTCCCCCAATTTTCCTGCAAAAACCTCAGCATTTTCTTCTCCTATCAAATAAAAATCACGCAGCGGGGCTGCCGCTAAATTTGTTCTTCCTGAACAAGAGATACACTATGCCCGCGAAGACCGCCGAAGCGAAAACCGTTCCGGGGATATTTCCGCCGCCCGTCAGGAGCGATCCGAACTGGTATATGCACAGCGAAACGGCGTAAGCCAAAGCGCACTGATAGCCGATGGCAAAAAAAGTCCATTTTGCGCTGTTCATTTCGCGGCGTATTGCGCCCATTGCCGCAAAGCACGGCGCGCAAAGAAGATTGAAAATCAGGAAAGAATATCCCGCCAGCTTGGAAATGCTGATAAAATCCAGAACACCGAAAACGCCGACGATCTCCTCTTTTGCAACAAGTCCCATGAACGTCGCGACCGTCGCCCTGATACCCTCCTGGCCTGCTCCGAATCCGAGCGGAACGAAGATAAACTTAACCGCATTGCCGATCATTCCGAGGACGCTGCTGCCAAGCTCCATATCCGGCGCAAAGCCGAACTTGCCGTCCGCCGTTCCCGTTCCGAAAACGGAAGCCAGCCACACGATCACGGAGGCGACGAGAATGACTGTTCCCGCTTTTTTGACGAACGACCATCCTCTGTCCCAAGTGGAGCGCAAAAGGGTGCCCGCCGTAGGCATATGGTAGGCAGGAAGCTCCATGACAAAGGGCGAAGCTTCGCCTGCAAACAGTTTTGTCTTTTTCAGCATGATGCCCGATATTATTATGGCGGCGATGCCCGCAAAATATGCGCTCGTCGCGACCCATGCGGCTCCGCCGAACAGAGCCGAAGAAATCAAGGCTATCACAGGGAGCTTTGCGCCGCAGGGAATGAACGTCGTTGTCATGATCGTCATTCTTCTGTCACGCACGTTTTCGATGGTGCGGGAAGCCATGATGCCGGGCACTCCGCATCCCGTACCGATAAGCACGGAGATGAAGCTCTTGCCCGAGAGACCGAATTTTCTGAAAAGTCTGTCCATAATAAACGCAATTCGGGACATATATCCGCAACCCTCGAGGAAAGCGAGGAAGAAGAACAGCGCAAACATCTGCGGCACAAACCCAAGAACTGCGCCCACACCGCCGACGATGCCTTCGAGGATAAGCCCCGTAACGAATGCGTTGGCGTTGATTTTTTCAAGAAGGTTGCCGACAAGCACCGGAATTCCTTTTATCCAGCCCTTATACTGCGTTGCGTCAGGGACTTTGCCGGCAGGCTCGATATTCTTTCCTTCGTTACCCATTGCCTGGTCAACGAAAACTCCGAGATCGTAACCATCGTTTGAAAGCGAATCGCCGTAGGACGAATACTGCTCCTCGAATTCGCTCCAGCTGCCGTTTTCAACAGCAAGGGAAATCTCTTTTGCGCCGACGGAATCGGACGTTACGGCTTTTTCAAGCGTCCGGCGGAAATCTGCGTTCGAGAACAAATACGCCCGGGCGTAATCGTTCATGTCGTCTTCAAATGCGGTGCGGTACGATTTTGAGGCAAACCAGCCGTCGCCGAAAAGACCGTTGTTCGTCCAATCGCTCAGCGCACCGCCGATCGTTGAGATCGAAACAAAGTAAACAGCAAACATGATCAACGCAAAAATCGGGAGCCCCAAAACGCGGCTCGTTACGACCTTGTCTATCTTGTCGCTGGTGGAAAGTTTTCCGCCGTTTGCCTTCTTGCAGCAGTAGTTGACGGCCGAAGTGATGTAATTGTATCTGTCGTTGATTATTATCGAGTCCGCGTCGTCGTCCAACTCTGCCTTTGCCATTTCAATGTCGTTGTCTATATGCTTTTTGACGTCGGCGGGAATGTTCAGCTTCTCGATAACCTTTTCATCGCCCTCGAAAATCTTGATGGCATACCATCTCTGCTTTTCGATCGGCATATCGTGCAGCACGGCTTCCTCGATATGCGCCAGCGCATGCTCGACCGCGCCGGAAAAAATGTGCAGCGGTATCGGCGGTTTGCCGTTTGCGGCTTCAACCGCTTTGTCGATGAGCTCGTCTACGCCGGTTCCTTTCAGCGCGGAGACTTCCAGCACAGGGCAGGCAAGTCGGCGCGAAAGCTCGTCAATGTTAATAACGTCGCCCCTTTTCCTGACGACGTCCATCATGTTTATCGCGATCACGACGGGAATGCCGATCTCGATTATCTGCGTTGTGAGGTAGAGATTTCTCTCCAGATTCGTGCCGTCGACAATGTTGATGATCGCCTCGGGACGTTGGTCGATGAGATAATCGCGCGCAACGATCTCCTCGACAGTATACGGCGAAAGCGAATAGATTCCAGGAAGATCGGTCAACGTGACGTCGCCGTTTTTCTTGAGCTTTCCCTCTTTTTTTTCAACCGTGACGCCGGGCCAGTTGCCGACAAATTGGTTTGAGCCTGTGAGCAGGTTGAACAACGTCGTTTTTCCGCTGTTCGGGTTGCCCGCCAAAGCAATACGAATACTCATGTTTTTCCCTTCCCGATGATATTACTGTTCAACTTCGATCAGTTCGGCGTCCTCCTTGCGGATCGACAGCTCGTACCCCCTGAGGTTGACCTCGATCGGATCGCCGAGCGGAGCAACTTTCCTGACATAGACTTCAACGCCTTTTGTGATCCCCATATCCATGATTCTGCGTTTCAGGGCTCCTTCCCCGTGAACACGGACCACCTTACATATGTCACCGATCCTGATGTCTCTTAATGTCATATCAGCACTCTCCTTCTACGCCGAAAAGTTTTTCAAGCGATGCGTTGACCGATTCGCTGTTAGTTAAAGCTAATTTGTAAAGATTATACCATCTGTTCAATTTTATGTCAATGGGATCGGATCTGAATATTTATTTTAAAAAACGAGATGACTGCGCCGGAACCGGCACGGTCATCTCATATTCTTTGATCCTCATTAAACGGTCGTCGGCTTCAAAATCTTACAGGTTTTTCATCTTTTTACCGAAGCAGACGATTGCGGCAATAAATATCGTCGCCGTATAAGCAAGCACGATAATCAGCGGGAAAAGAAAATCGTCAAAGACGTCGTTGACGCCGTTCAATGCATTCTGCACGAGCATCGTTGCGTTTTTGAACGGCAGTACCCTCATGAAAGTGAGGAAGCTTTTGCTCATCCCTTGCGTCGGGAACCACATTCCCGACAGCATCGACTGCCCCGCGATAATGACGGAAGCAACTCCCCCGACGGATTTTTCGTTGCAGACGGAACCGAGCAGTATTCCTGCTCCGCCGAAGAATATGGCGGTCACCATCGAGATCAGAATGCCGTAGATCATCCCGACCGACCAGAGAGACGAGTCGATTATCCCGCCGACAACGAAGAACAGAATCGACTGGACTATCGCTATCGGGAACAGCGCCAGAGCATAGCCGAAAATGAATTCATAAGGTTTTGCCTTTGACACAAAGAGCCTGACAAGGAACGAGCCGGCACGGTCGAGCGAGATCAGCAATCCCGAAAACAGCGAGATGAATGCCTGCGAAAAAACGACTATTCCGGGCGCAAGATATTTCATCTCAAACTGGTCTGTCATGCTGTGGAAGATGAGGTAGAAAAGTATCTCCATCGCGAGCGGCAATCCGATCAGGAAAACGATGCTGATCGGGTCGCGGATGATCTCCTTGACGCTTCTACCCGTCAGCGTGCAAATTCTTTTAATGCTTTCACTCAAGAGAATCTCCCCCTTCCACGATTTTGACGAACGCATCCTCAACGTTGCTACAGCCTGTTTTTTTGTACATTTGCTCTATCGTTCCGACAAAGAGCAGTTCGCCGTCTTTCATCACGCCAAGCCTGTCGGAAAGAGCTTCTGCCTCTTCCATGTAATGCGTTGTCAGCACGATCGTCATTTCCCCGTGGAGCCCCCTTATCAGCTTCCACAGCTCGCGCCTGGCGATGACGTCGAGCCCGAGAGTCGGCTCGTCGAGGAACAGCACCTTAGGCGAACTGACGAGCGCAAGAGCAATTGAGAGCTTCCTCTGCCAACCGCCAGACAGCTTTGCAGCGCGCTTGTTTTTTATGCTTTCAAAGCCGAAAATGTCGTAAAGATTTTTCTTTACCTCCGCCACCACGGATTTGCTTTTCCCCGCAAGGGCGGCGCAAAAATCTATGTTTTCTTCAACCGTGAGGTTTCTTGCAACGGCGGTCTCCTGCATCGAAACGTCAACGAGCGGTTTGATCCTGTCGAGCTCCCTGACGACGGAAAAGCCGCATATGAGCGCGTCACCGGCGGTCGGTTTTGACAGCCCGGTGAGCATTTTGACCGTCGTGGTCTTGCCTGCGCCGTTGACGCCAAGCAACGAAAACAGCTCGCCCTCATGCACTTCAAGGTTGAGCGATTTCACGGCGACGGTGTCCTTATATTCCTTTCGGAGATCAGTCGTTTTTATTGCTTCCATAAGGCGCCTCCATAATTTTATAGAATTCGGTATCTTTGATCAGCGCAATGCCCCTTGCCCTGTCGCCCATGACCATCAGCGTGTCGCCCTGCTTTATGTCGAACATTTTCCTCGCCTCGGCGGGGATAGTGATCTGCCCTTTCGGCCCGACCTTTACGCTCAGGATAAATCTGTCTTTCTCGATTGCAGGTTCCATATATTTCTTACCTTTCTTACTTTTCTTACCTGAATGATAGCATATACAGTCAGTTTTGTCAAGAAGTATAAGCGTTTCGGGCAGAAAAAAACTATAGCATTTTTGCAAAAATCATTAAATCACAAATAGCAAAATGGATGATCGTACAGAATTTCAACCACGATCATCCATTGTTTTTGTGTTCTGAGAAGAATAATTGCTAAATATAAAAAACTTTAATTCGGCAGCCGCTTCAGATTTACAAGTTTGGCAGGCAAAAGACCGTTATCCTAAAAGAGTAGTCGAATTTTCTCACTACACTTCCTGCGTTTGTGCATATGTTTTATCATTTAATATGCAGAAAGTCAATGCGATTTGGTGAAGCAACTTCGTTTTACTGCATATATTTTGCCAAATCATATGCAGAAAAGTCTGTGCCGTATGTTTTTTTAGATTCATCCCTGTCTGCAACCTGCGGCGTATTACGTCTCCTTATCTCTTTCTCCTTCTGTTTCTTTTATCTTCCTTTCAAGATAATCAATATATTCCATAATTTGATCGTACTCTTCCACAAGCAAGGTACTGCTGCATATATTCTTTCGCGCTTCATCGAGCTCCTCATCTTTGACTCCCGGGATCTTTATGGTTTCGAGTTCTTTCTCGACTTCTTTTATTATATGAAACACATACGAATGCCCGATGTTTTGTCCCTCACGCTCATCGTTATAACTATCATCTATCATGAGGCTTTTAGGCAAAACTATAAGCTTTCTTCTTAACCTGTTGAGATTGTTTTGAATCTTTCTTCTTTGTTTATCCACTTGCACGACCTCATTTTAACCTGTGTAATTTCAATCCGGCAGTTTACCTGTCTACTTCAATACTAACACTTGATAGTTACAATGTCAAGATTATTACAATTCATATATGCCGATAGGCGCACCGTGGATATTTATTGCTTGCAACCGCTGCTTGTTTTCATGATTATCCTTTCAACGATCCTTTATTTATATCAGAACGATCTGATTCCCCGTCGTCTTTATTAAACGGTTATTCACTCTCCTGTATTCATTATCAATTTGGAAAAACCTGTCAGAATTGAATGAATAATGAATAGCACAAAGAAAAAATCCTGCCGCGATCGCAACAGGATTTTCGCTTTGGAGGCGCCACCCAGACTCGAACTGGGGATAAAGGTTTTGCAGACCTCTGCCTTACCACTTGGCTATGGCGCCGGCTCCTATTTAGTTAAAAAGGCGCTGTTATAAGCGCCTTGGAGCGGATGACGGGGCTCGAACCCGCTACCTCCACCTTGGCAAGGTGGCGCTCTACCAGATGAGCTACATCCGCATGAAAATTGGTGCCT
>JAFTCG010000087.1 GCA_017454815.1 Clostridia bacterium | reverse complement strand
CGCCTTCCTTTTTCACGACGTCGATCATGTTGATCGCCACCACGACGGGGATGCCCAGCTCCGTGAGCTGCGTGGTGAGGTAAAGATTTCGCTCCAGATTCGTGCCGTCAACGATGTTGAGAATGGCGTCGGGGCGTTCGCCGATCAGATAATTCCGCGCCACGACCTCTTCCAGCGTGTAGGGCGAAAGCGAATAGATGCCGGGCAGGTCGGTGACGATCACGCCGTCGCGCTTTTTCAGCTTGCCCTCCTTCTTCTCGACCGTGACGCCGGGCCAGTTGCCGACGAACTGATTGGAGCCTGTCAGCGCGTTGAAAAGCGTTGTTTTGCCGCTGTTCGGGTTGCCCGCCAGGGCGATCCTGATATCCATATTCCTTACTTCCTTTCCGCTCAAACGAGCTTTGAAAAGTTAGCTTCCGCTAACCAACGGTTAAAAAATCTGTCATTCCACTTCGATCATTTCCGCGTCCGCTTTGCGGATCGAAAGCTCATAGTTCCGCACGGTGATCTCGATCGGATCGCCGAGCGGCGCGACCTTGCGGACGTAGACGGGGGTGTGCTTGGTGATGCCCATATCCATGATGCGCCGCTTGACAGCGCCCTCCCCGTGGAGCTTCACGACCGTGGCGGTTTCGCCGATCCTGACGTCTCTGAGTGTTTTCATTGTATGTTCCTCCTTGCAGGTTGATTTCAAACCATGATCTTTTTCGCCAGTTCGTCACTGACGGCAACGCGGCATTCCTTGACCTTCACGATGATGTTTTCACCCAGCGTGCTGACGATAACGACCTCACCCCCGACAAGAAAGCCGAGATTTTCCAGATGTTTTTTGACTTCCGGACTGCCACCGATTTTCTTGATGATCTGCGGTTCGCCGGTTTCGGCATAACAGAGCGGTATCATAACAGTCTCCTTTTGTTCAAGTTAGCTTTCGCTAACTTGATGACGAAAAATAACGGTTAGTTTCCGCTAACCGTTATTATTATAGTTAGCCTTTGCTAATTTGTCAACCGGTTTTTGAAAATTCTTTCTTGCATATTGAAAAAAAATGCTTTTTACGCTATAATAGCGTAAAAAGCAACCGAGAAGCAGAGGAGGAAGCCCTATGACGATGCGTGAATCCGGGGAAATGTACCTTGAGACCATCTATATTCTGTCGCAGGAATCATCTGCCGTTCGCGGGATCGACGTCGGCGAATATATGGGGTTTTCCAAGCCTTCCGTCAGCCGCGCGATCGGACTGCTCAAAAAAGACGGGTTTGTCATCATTGACGGACAGGGTTCCATCAAGCTCACCGAAACGGGCGAAGAAAAGGCGAAGCGCATTTATGAGAGGCATCTGCTGCTCACACAGTTGTTCATCAACCTCGGCGTGGATGAAAAAACCGCAGCGGAGGACGCCTGCCGCATCGAGCATTATTTAAGCGACGCGACATTTGACGCGATCAAAAACCATGTGAAAAAATACGGCAAAAAGAACGTGTAGTATCACACAGGACACAGAATGACATACAAAAAAGCAGACGATGCCGCTTTGACATTGTCTGCTTTATCTTTTTTTGCGAAAGCCGTTTACACGATGTATTTTTTCAAAAACGGGATGTTATTCAGAACGGCCGAGATCGCGTAGGAAACGACGAAAACGATAGCGCTGATGCAGAGAACCGATAAGACCGGATGGAATGACATGGTGTTCAATCCGAACTTTTTGTCCAACAGATTATTACTCCGGCAATTAAATATCCACAAACATTCAGTCGATTTTATAGTCCTTCAATTTCGGATGACTGAAGTAGGATTGCACATGTTTGGGGTTATCAGACAATGACTTCATAAATGAATTTGTGTTGTTCTCCAATT
>JAFTCG010000086.1 GCA_017454815.1 Clostridia bacterium | reverse complement strand
TACCTTACTGCTGACGTTAAAATAGTCATAGCCATTTTTTTCACCCCAATTTAAATTCATAATCCAGTTGATTATAACAGATTATCAACAATAATTAAATACTTTTACGTCAAAAAAAAGATAAAAATGTACAAAATTCTACTCCAAATTTTTCTTGCCGATAAAAAGCTGAAAACGCCTGATTTTATTGATTATTTAAGCATATTACGATAATTTCGGGGGCTTGACCCGAAAGTTTTTTTGAACATTTTGCTGAAATACAGAGGGTCGTTGAAGCCCGTTTTTGCTGCGATCGAAGAGATGCTGAGGTCAGTTTCGGTGAGCATATCCCCCGCCGCGGAAAGGCGGTATCGGTTGAGGTAAGCGATCGGCGAGATCCCGAAATTCTTTTTGAAGATCGCATAGAGGTTTGATTCCGAAGTGCAAGCCGCCTTTGCAAGATCGGAAACGGTCAGGACGGACGAATAGTTTTTTTCTATAAGATCAATTGCACGATAGACGGGATTGTTACGCTGTTTACCCCTCGGTTTCCCGACAGTTGAAAGGATCGAAAGTGTTTTGTAAAATGCGGCGCATTCTTCCAGAACACCCCTGCCGCCGAAAAGTATATCAAAGCATTCGTTGAGCTCGGTTTTCGCCTTTTCGTCGGCAACGGCGGGAAAAACGAACAGCGAATCGAACCGAAGATCGTCGTTGATCAAAACGTCGAAGAATATCCACCTTGCTCTCATCCTTCCGCTTTCGGGATCGATGTGGTGGACGATCGTCTGCTGAACGTTGGAGGGCGCGATGAAAAATCCTCCCTCGCCCGTGTTCATCATCTCGCCGTCGCCGAGCTTTATGTCATAGCTTCCCTCGACCGCCTGAACGATCGAAGGCAACGGGCTGATCTTGATGTGCTGTATCCCCTCGCAGGTCGTTGAACTCAGAAAACCCTTCTGGATGCTTTTTATCGATGCTTTCTTAATCTCCAACACTATCACCTCAATAGGATTATACATAATTTTTGTAGCATAGTCAATTGTATTTAATAATTTTGTATTATATAATACAAATAGAGGTGATTTAAATGAAGTTTTATGCCCCCAACGGATACGAAAGACCTGTCAAGCTTTGCGAGGAGACGAGAAAATTCGCCTTCGATTCGCTGAACCGGAAATACGGTCTTGATACGCTTAAACTCCACGCCGTCAACATCGACGACATTGAAAATCTCGATCCCCTGACCCAGCACGACATATCCATCAGGAGGATCGCCGAGCAGGCTCCGATCAGGATCTGCGAGGATGAAAAGCTCAGCGGAGCTGCAACTCTCGGCAGGGCTATAGTCCATAACATCCCCGCCAACCGAAACAACGAGCCAGTTTTTTCCAGCATCAGCCACCTTACCGTTGATTTCAGGGACGTCCTCGAAAACGGAATTAGCGGCATCAAAAAGCGCGCCGAAAAAGCTTACAAAAAATATAAAGGCACCAAAAAAGAACCGTTCTCAAAAAGCTGTCTGAGTTGTCTTGAATCGTTTGAGATCTGGCGCAAACGCTACCTTGACGCATTAAAAGACAAGCCGCAGTACAGGAAGAATTACGAAAACCTGCTTAAAGTTCCGTTTGAACCGGCCGAGAATTTCTACGAAGCCGTTCAGAGCCTGTGGTTCACTTTTGCATTCATCCGGCTGTGCGGAAACTGGCCCGGCATCGGCAGGATCGATCAAATGCTCGGCGGCTATCTCAAAAAAGATCTTGCAGACGGAACTCTCACGCTCGACGAAGCCAGGGAGATCCTTGCCCATTTCTTCATCAAAGGCTGTGAATGGATCAACGGGATTTTCATCGGCAGCGGAGACGCACAGCACTATCAGAATCTTATCCTCGGCGGCATTGACGAGGACGGCAAGGAAGTAACCAACGAGGTCACCTATCTTGTGCTCGACATCATTGAAGAGCTCGGTATCAGCGATTTCCCGACAAGCATCCGACTTAACAGTAATACCGACGAAAAACTTCTCCGCCGCGTTGCTGAGGTCATGCGTTTCGGCGGCGGTACTCTCGCCGTTTACAACGAAGAGCTTGTGATTGAATCCTTGACCGATTACGGGTATGAGCTAAAGGAAGCCCGCAGCTTTGCCAACGACGGCTGCTGGGAAGTTCAGGTTCCCGGTGCTACTGATTTCGGATATTTACCCTTCGACTCGCTTCAGCTTCTTCAGATCAAAACTCTCAAAAGCTACAAGTCCGAGCTCGACTTTCCCGACTTTGAAAGCCTCTACAGAAAATATATCGACGATCTGAGAGAGTACGTCGGTATCGTCTGCAAGCCTTGTTTCGAGTCGTTCAGGACGGAAAATGCGCCCACGGACGGTTTTGAATGGAAGCCGCAGACGCCTTGCACAGTCGTTTCGCTGTTTGAGCGAGGATGCATCGAAAGAGGTCTTTCTTACCTTGAAGGCGGCCCGATATATCGCATCCGCTCGCCGCATATCGGCGGACTTGCAGATACGGTCGACAGCCTTTACGCAATCAAAAAAGCCGTCTACGACGACAAAATCATTTCGCTCGACGAATTTATGGAGGTTTTGAAAAACAACTGGGAGGGCAACGAAGTTCTTCGTCAGCTCATGAAAAACCGTTATGAATACTACGGCAACGACAACGACGAGGTCGACGAGATCGCCTCAATGCTGCTCAACGATTTTGCCGACATTTGCGACGGCCTCAACAACAAATGCGGCTACCTTTTCCCTGCCGGAGTCAGCACGTTCGGCCGTCAGCTTGAATGGGCTCCCCAACGTCTTGCATCACCTCACGGAAGAAAATCCGGCGAAGTCCTCGCCGCAAACTGCTCCCCCACCCCCGGCACCGACCTGAAAGGCGTTACGGGCATCATCCGATCATACTGCAAAGCCGACCTGAAACGCATGGTGACCGGCGCGGCGCTCGATATCAGGCTTCTTCCGACGGACGTAAAGGGTGAAGACGGCTTGAACGCTCTTTGCGCGCTGATGAAAGGGTTTGTCTCTCTCGGAGGTCATTTCATGCAGATCGACGTCGCTGACGCGGCTGTTTTGAAGCAGGCGCAGGATCATCCCGAGGAATATCAGACGCTTTCCGTGCGCGTATCCGGTTGGAACGCAAGGTTTGTCACGCTCAACAAAGAGTGGCAGGATATGGTGATCGAGCAAAATGAACACTGACAGTTTATTGGTCACGGAAATACAGCGCTTTTGTATGCATGACGGCCCCGGAATCCGCACTACTGTTTTCCTCAAAGGCTGCCCGATGCGATGCGCTTGGTGTCACAATCCAGAGACGCAAAAGAGAAAAAAAGAGCTTTTGTTCTACAGCAAAAAGTGTATCGGTTGCCGGATGTGCGAAGCTGTTTGCCCGAACAAGTCGCACGATTTCAGTGAAAGCCATACGATCGACCGCCGAAAATGCATTGTCTGCGGAAAATGCGCCGAGGTCTGCCCAACCGGCGCTTTGGAAGTTTCAGGAAAAGAGATGACCGTTCGGGAAATACTCTGCGAAGTCGAGAAAGACAGCGCATTTTACGGCAAAGACGGCGGGTTGACTCTTTCGGGCGGTGAGCCCTTGATGCACGGCGAGATCGCCATAAGGCTGCTCGAAGAATGCAGGAAAAGAGGCATTTCCACAGCCGTCGAGACCTGCGGATACGTTGACGAAAAAGCGCTCACGAGGGCAGCTGAATTTGTCGACCTGTTTTTGTGGGACATAAAGGACACAAACGACAAAAGGCATAGGCTTTATACAGGCGTTTCGAACGAGAGGATCATCGAAAACCTGTACTCTGTCGGCTCCCTCGGGGCAAAGATCAGATTAAGATGTATCATAGTATCGGGCGTCAACACCGACGAGGAGCATTATTCCGGTATCGCTCGCCTTGCGAAGACCGTCCCGGGAGTTGAAGCCGTTGAACTGCTCGCCTACCATGCCTATGGCGGAGTGAAGAACGTGTTCCTTGGCGGCACCGACAACGCCAACAGAGCATGGATCCCCACAGTTTATGAGCTTGAAAAAGCCAAGTCTTTCCTGGAAGAAAAAGGAGTAAACGTGATTGTTCAGTAATAATCAAAAATAAACCCGGCTTGCAGTAAAAACTGTCAGGCCGGGTTTATTGTATAATTTGAAATGCTGTTTCCTGACGGTCAAGCTCCTGTGCGTTCTGCTGATACTTCTCGATGTTCTCCCGTTCCGCTGCGTTCAGAGTCGTTCCCTTCAGCGCTTCGGAAAGGATGTATCTCGGACTTGATGTGTCTACAATCGATTCGGCGTCAACGTCGGTTATGTCTTTTCGGGAGTAGCTTCCATTCTTTTCAGTTCCTTGAGGAACTGTTCCTCTGTAGGATTGTTCTTGAGTATTTGCTCTACTTCCGATACTGCCTGTTCGGAATTTAGTATATCGAGAAGTTTGTCCAGAGTACTTTCCGAGTACAATTTCATACATTTGCGAAAAAGTTTTAAGTGCCTTAGCAATAAAGCTTCGTCCATAATCATTATCCTCCAAATCTGACAGCATTCTTGCCATCTCATGAATTGTTGTGTCTGAATAATCATCGTTTCCGATGCCATAAACGGCTTGTATTGGTTTTTCTTCAAACGTGTTGTCGTATATGACAAGCTTATATGAATAATCGCCTTTTTCACATTCAACAAGCATTGAATGGTCGTTTATCCGTAACCCTGCGTCAACGCCGGTTATCATAGCATTATTATACTTTTTCCATTCTGATCCTGTCAATGCCTTTGAATAATCATTGTACGGTTTGTCGGACTTTATGGAATACCGTATATCAACCTCTTCTTCGTTAAACCGCTCCGACAGAGGTATGACGTTACCGTCGTTGTCGTATGTTACAGGATCGGCGGATTTTATTTGGTTGGAATTGAACGCGATATATTCCTCGTTCCCATTGTTTACTCCGTCATACCCGAGACTTTCAAGGTACTCTCTTGCCTTGATGCCCGCATTGTTTTGACCTTTGAACTTGTTCAGTACCTTATATCCGACGCCTTCTGAAACCGGATTTACACTGTTTAAATAATACTTTCCTACTTTTTCGCCATATCCGCCTGCATCGAATTTCCAAGGAGTAAAGAACATACCTTGAATATCCATATTGGCGCGACCTTTTTTCTTGTCAAAAACCGTAAAATCTTCCGATGTGCCATGATAGGTAGCCAGAAGGTTGCCGTTTTCATCAACTATCTCTGAATTCGGCATTGCTTCCCTTGCCGCTTCGTCAACCATCTTTTGCAGCTTTTCTTTGTTTTCTTCGGGATTTTCTGCGAGTTTCAGGTATTCTTCGTCCTTCATCGAAAATTTTTCGTTTCGATTGTTGACATTTTCGGAGTTTTGGGATATACTATTAACAGAATCGAATCTGGAAGAAATGACCGGCAATTGGAGCCTAGTACGCTTTTCCCATTTTTCGATTCTTTTTTTGTTTTTATCGATATATCTTATATCCGAGTTATCTATCAGCCTTTGGGCGTTATCTTCTCCATACGAGCTTGCTATTTTAAGTTCGTCAAGTTCTATGCCCTTGTTTTCTTCGGGATTTTCTGCGAGTTTCAGGTATTCATCGTCCTTCAGAGAATTTTTTACGTTCTCGGTGTTGACATTTTTGGAATTTTGGGATATACTATTGTCGTAGGGAACTGTGTCCGACTTGACGGACTGCCCTACAGAAGAGTGAGGAACTGTGTCCGATTCTACGGACTGCCTCACTTTTTCTATTTTGTTTATGTCGTACAGAACTTTTTCACCGTTTACTGTATTTGCGATATTTAATGTTGCCCTCCAAATAGCATTGTTCTTCTCTTGTAGATATATTGTCCTGTATTCCCATTTGTTTTTTCCGTTATTGTCCAGCCAGCCATGCGGATAACGTGCAGCTTCCTCGCTATAATGCTTTGACGCCTCAATTACCTCGTCAGCAAGAGCGACTGTTTCCTGTTTTATTGGGTTGTTAATATTCTTTGTCGCCAAATCTTTGTTAACATAAACAGCTTTGCCTTTTGAGTTTACAAATCTCTCGTTTTTATCCGCAATTCGTATTTCAACTTCTGTTCCGTTGTCGTCATATGCGGTGAACGACTGACCTCCCAATTCTTTTACTCGTTCAACAATAATCTGTTTTCTTTCTTTTTCAGTAAGATTGTCAAGCAGATTTGAGTCAAGATAGACACCTATTCCGTATGACTTGCCGTTTTCGTCAACAATTTCTTGAATTGAATACTTCACTCCGCCATCTGTGGCGGTTTTTTTGTTTGTATTCTTCGACGCTTCATCGATCGCCTCAAGGAACATCTTCCGGATATCCTGCGCCTTGTCCATTTCCATCTGGACGGCCTTTTGTGCTGTTGCCGAGAGTTTGCCTGTTCTGATGACCGTCTTGATCGAGTCGATAATGTCGTTGATCAGGTCAATGAGCTTCTGGAGAATCGTCTTCTGCTCGGCTTTCGTGTATCCCGATTCGTCTTGCAGCCATTCAACGAAGTCTTCCGCGCCGCCTTCTTTTGCAAAGAGACCGGCAATGCACTCGTTGGTGAACTCTTCGACCGCGTCCGAGTAATTCAAGCCTTCGCGCGTTTTGAAGTGATCGATTGCGTCGGCATAATCCGCGTATCCAAACTTGTCGATGTACCAATTGAAGATTGCGCTCGAAACGTCCTGATACTTTTCGTTTGACCACGCCGATACAAAGTGTCCAAGCTCATGGATCGTGTCCGTCACTTCGCTGTGAGCGTCGGATGCGATTTGAACCTTATGTGCCCGCAGGCACACATCATTGCCGAAGGCTGCATCATGTGCGTAGCACACATCATTTGCCCAAAAGGGCAAACGTAAATCAAAAAGCTGCAAAGAAAAGCTAAAAATAGATGATGTCGGCG
>JAFTCG010000085.1 GCA_017454815.1 Clostridia bacterium | reverse complement strand
CCACGGCGGCTGCTCTTGCATACGGCATCGACAAGCAGGACGACCAGAAGGTCATGGTCTACGACCTCGGCGGCGGCACTTTCGACGTTTCCATCATCGAGATGGGCGACGGAGTTCAGGAAGTTCTCGCGACGGCGGGCAACAACCGTCTCGGCGGCGACGACTTTGACCAGAGGATAATCGATTGGCTCGCAGACGAATTCAAGAAAGAACAGGGCGTTGACATTCGCGGCGACAAGATGGCTATGCAGCGCCTTAAGGAAGCCGCCGAAAAAGCAAAGATCGAGCTTTCGGGAGTTACAACTTCCCAGATCAGCCTTCCTTTCATCACTGCCGACGCAACAGGCCCGAAACACCTTGAAATGACGCTCACGAGGGCGAAGTTCAACGAGATGACGGCAGACCTTGTCGAGTCCACGATGGGACCTGTCCGCAGAGCAATTGCCGACTCCGGGCTTAAGACTTCCGAGATCGACAAAGTTCTCATGGTTGGCGGATCTTCAAGGATTCCCGCCGTTCAGGAAGCCGTTGCAAAATTCATCGGCAAAGAGCCGTTCAAGGGCATCAACCCTGACGAATGTGTTGCTATGGGCGCCGCTCTCCAGGCAGGCGTTCTCGGCGGCGACGTTAAAGGACTTCTTCTCCTCGATGTAACTCCGCTGTCGCTTGGCATTGAAACAATGGGCGGAGTAAACACAAAGATCATCGACAGAAATACAACCATCCCCGTAAAGAAGAGCCAGATATTCTCCACTGCGGTCGACAATCAGCCGTCTGTAGAGATCCACGTCCTTCAGGGCGAAAGAGAATTTGCAAAAGATAACAAGACTCTCGGCGTGTTCCACCTCGACGGAATCATGCCCGCAAGAAGGGGCGTTCCGCAGATCGAAGTTACGTTTGACATCGACGCCAACGGCATCGTTCACGTCTCTGCAAAAGACCTCGGAACTCAGAAGGAACAGTCAATTTCCATCACTGCTTCTTCCAACATGTCCAAAGACGACATCGAAAAGGCTGTTCACGAAGCTGAACAGTTCGCAGAGGAAGACAAGAAGCGCCGTGAGGAAGTTGACCTGAGGAATGGCGCCGACCAGATGGTTTACCAGTGCGAAAAACTCATCAACGAGGAAGGCGACAAATTCCCGGCGGAGGACAAGACTGCTCTGACGGAAAAGATTGACGCTCTCAAGGAAGCCCTCAAGGGCGAGGATACAAACCTCATCAAATCAAGACAGGATGAACTTCAGGCAAAATTCTACGAAGTTTCCGAGAAGATTTACAAACAGGCTCAGGGCGCGGCACAGCAGGGTGCTCCCGAGGGCGACTTCGGATCGCAGGGCGACAACTACCAGGAAGCTGACTTCACCGACGTTGACTGAGGATGTTTTGACAATGCCTTGATCCGACCGTTTTCGGTAAGGCAGATATTTAAGGAGTAGATTTTTCGTGGCTGAAAAAAGAGACTATTATGAAGTGCTCGGCGTTGGCAAGAACGCTTCGGAAGACGAAATAAAAAAAGCATACAGAAAGCTTGCAAAGCAGTATCACCCGGACCTCAATCCGGGTGATAAGGTCGCTGAGGAAAAGTTCAAAGAGGCCAACGAGGCATACGAAGTCTTGTCCGACAGCGACAAAAAGGCAAGATATGACCAGTTCGGCCACGCGGGAGTTGACCCTAATTACGGCGCAGGCGGCGCAGGCGGCGCCGGAGGCTTCGGCGGAGGTTTCGGAGGAATGGATTTTGACCTCGGAGATATTTTCGGAAGCTTCTTCGGCGGCGGTTTCGGCGGCGGCAGGCAGGTCAACCCCAATGCACCGCGCAGGGGCGAGGATTGCCAGGCAAAGATTACGATATCCTTTGAGGAAGCGGCAAAGGGTTGCAAGAAGAAGATAGAGATCAACCGTATTGAAACGTGCCCCGAATGCGGCGGCTCAGGCGCGAAGAAAGGCACGAGCGCGACCACCTGTTCCGAATGTAACGGCAGGGGACAGGTCAACGTCCAGCAGAGGACGGCGTTCGGCGTGATCTCGACCACAAAAGCATGCCCCAAATGCGGCGGCAGAGGAAAGACGATACCCAATCCTTGCGAAAAATGCCACGCAAACGGCAGGATCTCAAGGCGTGTATCCATTGACATTGACGTTCCCGCAGGAATCGACGACCGCCAGGTTATCAACGTGCGCGGCGAGGGCAACAAGGGCGTCAACGGCGGTCCATCGGGCGATCTGAAGGTTGCCGTTTTCGTCAGACCGCACCCGTTCTTTGAAAGGGACGGCTACGACGTCTGGTGCGATATTACAGTGTCGTTTGCCCAGGCGGTTTTGGGCGATTCGATCCAGGTCATGACGCTCGACGGAAAAGTCAAATACGACCTCCCCGCAGGCACTCAGCCGGGTACGGTTTTCAAGCTCAGGGGAAGAGGCATCCAGGTACTTAATTCGCGCAGCAAGGGCGACCAGCTCGTCAGGATCAACGTCGACGTTCCGAAAAATCTTTCCGCTCACCAGCGCGAGCTGATAAGGCAGTTCCAGGCCGAGTTCGGCGACAGCGCCGTGCAGGCTCAGACTTACGGCGAGGACGAAAAAAAGTCCAAGTTCGGAAAGAAGAAAAAATAATAAAAACCGTAGAATTATAAAATTATCCTCCCGAAGCTTTTCTCGGGAGGATAATTCTGTCTATAGGTATAGCTTCTTTTTTTAATTTAACGCAACATCCTTTTCCAGCTCGTCAAGTATTCTTCCGGCGATCCAGGTGTGCTGTTCGTCCGTCGGGTGGGAGTTTTTGAGGAAATCAGCCCAGAAGTTTTCAGTTTCAAAGCAAGTGTTGTGGCTGAGCTGGACGTCAAAAATATCGACGTAAGTATATTTGTTCTTGTAAGGCGAACGGTTTTCGATGTAGTTGTTGACGTAGATCAGAATCGGGTCAAGGAGAGTGCCGATTCTGAATTTGTCTCCCTGATGATAGGTGATGTTTCTTGCACAGTTCACGAGGCTCAGCGCGACAAGTTTTACGTCGGGGTTGAGAGCGTAAATCCTGCTGACGACAGCGTCAAAGTTTTCAATATAGTCGTTGGCTGTTTTCCAAAGGAATTGGAAGTAATCGTGGGCGATCGTCGCAAGCCTGGCGTAGTTTTCGAGCTTGTCGATAAATTCGACTGCGCTTGTGTTTTTAAACTTCTCAAAGAAATTCCGGACGCTGTCAAAATGCTTGATCTTGTTGATCTCGCTGTATCTCATTTTGAATCCGGTCACAAAGTCGTTTCCGCCGAACTGGAGAGTTATGAGGTCGGATTTCTTTACAGACTCGATGCAAGCGTCTTTGTAAGTATCGATCTCATCGGTGTGAACGGTCACGTCGTCGCCGGCAACGCTGTCTGCATAAGCGGTGTTATCAAGCTTATAGTCGGGGTCAAGCAAATAGCGCATTTCATAGTTTCTTATACCGTTGCTGGCGTAGGTGTTGAGCTCTTCAACGCCGAGCACATAGGCAATTTTTGAATGGTATGCGTTGGGAGCGGGGGTGCGTGTTCTGACAAAATCCGACGTCGCATAACCTGCCGCCATACTGTCGCCGAGACAGGTATAAACCTTGTACTGCGCAACGGGTTTCGCTTCGTCTGCAGCAAGTGCGAGCGAGGATATTCCTATGAGCAATGCTACCGACAATAAGATGCTGAGAACTGATTTTGAAAACTTCTTCAAAATTCTTACCTTCTTTCCTTATTCTACAAAATAACTTTGCCTACGACAATTATGGTATCACATTACAACAGCGCCGTCAATGGGAGAAAACAAATAATAATGATTCTTAATTATTTTCACCTCTGAAAAATTCTCATACATTCATCTTGATTGATGTTTTCCGCAATATTTTAAAAAATGCTTGGTAATACACAAAGCATTGCCTGCGCTTTTTGCTTTGTCTGACAAAAATCTCTGCGCATACCGAATGTGTCGAAAATACATAGGTTCCCTTATGCGTAATTATATTTTTATGCTGCAAATAAAATGCTTTTTGTCGGTTGACTTACGGCCAAATTTATTATATAATTAAACTGTATAATTTTATTCTCAGGAGGCATGGAAATGATAGATTTTAAATCAGTATGCGAGCTTTACGGGAAATACGGCATCGACGCCGAAAAAGCCATCAACAGGCTTGCCGAAATACCCATCAGCATCCATTGCTGGCAGGGCGACGACGTCGGCGGTTTTGAAAACGCCGGAGGAAAGCTTTCGGGCGGAATACAGACGACGGGCAACTACTTCGGAAAGGCGAGGACTCCGGAGGAGCTTATGGCGGATTTCGACAAAGCCGCAAGCCTTATCCCCGGAAAAAAGAGGATAAACATCCACGCCTGTTATGCGATTTTTGAAAACGGCGAAAAAGTTGACAGAGATAAGCTTGAACCCAAGCATTTTGCAAAATGGGTCGAGTTTGCGAAGGAAAGAGGTATCGGAATCGACTTCAACCCCACTTTCTTCAGCCATCCGCTTGCTGCCGACGGTTTGACACTCAGCAGCCCCGACGAGGAAAAGAGAAAATTCTGGATCGAGCATGGCAAAGCCTGCAGAAGGATCGCTGCATATTTCGCGAAAGAACTCGGCACCCACAGCTGCTGCAACGTCTGGATCCCCGACGGCTACAAGGACGTCCCCGCCGACAGAGTCGGCCCGAGGATGAGGCTCAGGGACAGCCTTGACAAGATTTTTGAAGAAAAGCTCGACGGCGTTATCGACAGCGTTGAAAGCAAGGTTTTCGGCATCGGTGTTGAAAGCTACACCGCCGGCAGCAACGAGTTCTATCTCAGCTATGCCGCAAGCCATGAGAATGTTTATTTCCTGCTTGACAACGGCCATTTCCACCCGCTTGAATACGTCAGCGACAAAATCCCGAGCCTGCTTTGCTATTTCGATAAGATCCCGCTGCATGTAACAAGAGGCGTAAGATGGGACAGCGACCACGTTGTCGCTCTCGACGACGAGACAAAGGAGATCGCAAAAGAGATCGTCAGGAATAACGCCGAAGACAAGGTGCTTATCGGGCTTGATTTCTTCGACGCGAGCATCAACAGGATCGCCGCGTGGGTCATCGGCACGAGAAATATGCAGAAAGCTCTGCTGTACGCTTTGCTCATGCCCAACGCAAGGATGAAGGAGCTTCAGGACAAAGGTCAGTTCACGGAGCTGTTCATGCTCGGCGAAGAGGTGAAAACGCTGCCCTTCGGACTTGTCTGGGACGAATACTGTAGAAGAAACAATGTCCCCGCAGGCGAGGAATGGTTTAAAGAAGTTCAGAAATACGAAAGCGAAGTCCTTTCAAAAAGATGATCGGGAGAAAGAAAAATGGGAATATTAGACGTACAGGTAATTAAAGATTTCGTAAAAACTTGCAACGACGGCTGGGAACGCAATTGGCACGAGCGCAACGGCGGAAACCTGACTTACCGCATGAAAAAAGAAGAAGTCGAAGAATGCAAAAAGTATTTTACTTTTGACAAAGAATGGGTCGAAATGGGCGTTTGCGCCGAGAATATGGCGGGCGAATTCTTCATTTCAACCGGCAGCGGAAAATATTTCCGCAACGTTATCCTCGCCCCGCAGGACAACATCTGCATCGTTGAGATCAACGACAAAGGCGACAGCTACAGGATCGTCTGGGGGCTTGAAAAAGGCGGAGTTCCGACCTCGGAATTCCCGAGCCATTTCATGAATCATTCCGTCAGAGCAAAGGCGACCAACGGTGAATACAGGGTGATCTATCATGCCCATACTCCCAGCATTATCGCCTTGACTTACGTTTTGCCGCTTGAAGACAAGGTTTTCACGAGAATGCTCTGGCAGAGCGCGACCGAATGCGTCGTCGTTTTTCCCGGCGGAGTCGGAGTTGTGGACTGGATGGTTCCCGGAAAATCCGAGATCGCCATGGCAACGAGCGAGCTGATGAAGAAGTACGACGTCGCTATCTGGGCTCACCACGGAATGTTCTGCTCGGGCCCCGATTTTGACTCGACCTTCGGACTGATGCATACGATCGAAAACGCCGCGGCGATTTATATACGCGTCCTTTCAACAGGCAAGCCGATCCTGCAGACCATCACTGACGATGACATCAGAGCGATCGGAAAAGGCTTTGGCCTTAACATCAACGAGGAGTTTTTGGAAAACTGATGCTTCGGTATTGCGTGCAAAACTGTTTGCGCCGTTCAGTTTTATGCAAGATGAGAAAACCTTTCGCCCCGGTAGGGGCGGAGGTCGGTTGCCGAAAGCAGATTTTTAATAATTGAGAAAAGGATTGTTAAAAATGAGCAGAAAAGAAAGATGGAAACAAAAACAGCGGCAGCAAGTCAAAGAGAAGATGGACAAGAGCGTCCGCGCGGCGCAGATCTATAACGAGCTGACAAGGCAGAACGAAGCGAGGATCAACGCTTCCTACCACCATTATCACAGCGCATTTTCCGCAAAGGCGTCAAAAGAGCAAATTTTGCAGAGGCTGAAGTCCTGCTTTTACTATCCGCTCGCTTATGCCGGGGCGCTAATGCTTGTCACTGTGTTGATCGTCGGGATCATCGGCTTGATCAACATCGACTGGGTCAGGGAAAACATCACCTTCAAAAAGCCCGTGTTCGAGGAATATGATCAGGCCCAAGTTGTTCCGATCGAATGCGACATAACCGGCGGCATAGTCTCCAAAAGCAACGTTCTCCTCCCGGAACGCAACGACAACTACGCCAAGATCCTGTGCGACAAGCTCGGAAGGCTTGAAATCAGCGTGTTTTACAGGGGCAACAACGAAGCGGCGAAGATCGGCGCAGTCCAGGAAAATACAGACACTTATTTCGGCTTTTCGGGATGCACGCTTGTCTACGCCTATCACACAACTTATTTCAAAAACCTTTCCGACGTCGCGGTCGGCGACAAGATCACCGTCATGACTTCTTACGGCGTTTTCGTCTACAAGGTTTACAAGACGGGCATCGAGGAGAGGAAGACTTCATTCGACGTCGGCGAGGAAAGCACGATCGTTCTTTACACCGATGAGTATTCGGGAGTTGCCTCGGGCAAAAAGTCAACAAGGTGCTGCTATGTTTACGCAAACCTGATCGACGGCCCGACGGTAACGGATTGAGACAGGGGGGTGTGAAGAATGGCTGAAGAAAAAAATGAGATCATTGCTGAAAACGAAGAGGAAAGGTACGCCCGCTATCAAGCGGAACGCGAAAAACGTAAAAAGAGAAATCAAAGAAAATCTATCATCGTTTCGGTGATAATGACTTTCGCCCTCGTGATCGAGATCACCGCCGTCGGAACTTATATGGGCTTCTTCTCCGCAGGCTCTGCGAAGAAGCTCGGAGAATATCTCAACTCGTATTCCGACGAAGCTTATGAAGTCGTTTTGCAGAGGCTGGAAGCCTGGACAATCAAGAACGGACTTCCGACCAGCGTTTACGAAGACGTTATCACCCAGGAAAGGGTAAACATCACTCTTGAAGCGTTCGCGAACGACCTATCCGAAATGGACTTTGAATCCGACGTTGTTACCGACGACATCAGCAAGGCGATCGACGAAAACGTCAGGCTTCATTTGACGAGCACGGGCGTAAAAGTCGACAAGAACGTCAATGAAAACATCAACTACTACGTCGGACAGTGCATCAACATTTACCAAAAAACGCTTGTTTTCAGCCATTTCAGGATCATCAGGCAGTTGAAAATGTATCTGTTCTATTTCGTTGTTGCCGTTACGGTGGTGTGCGCGACGGTCATTGCGGTTTGCCTGATACTGCTCAACCGCTACGTCAGCCGAAACCGCCAGATCCTTCGATTTTTCATCTATGCTCTGGGAGCGTCGTGGATATTGACGCTTGTGCCGTCATTTTTGATATATCACCGGATACTGCCGATCTATATCAGCGGAATGAATCTTGAATTCCAGTTCAATCTCGTCATGAGCTATTTCTACACTTCTCTGCGGTATCTTATGACGATCTCGAACCTGATTTTCGTGGCATACATCACCCTCATCGGCGTTTGGTACTATATCGCCAACAAAAAAAGGACTCATATATAAATCTTTTAAAAAAAGCCCCGCCGCGGGAATTGCGACGGAGCAAGCGGGGTTAAACAAATATTAAAAGAAAAAATGAGATGACCGTTTCGGATCAGAAAAACGGTCATCTCTTGCTTTTGGTTTAGGTATCTTTTGAAAACAGAATATTCAGAGCTTTGCTTTTTCGTATTTTTCCTTCGTTGCAATTCCGCCCCGGATATGCCGCTGGGCTTTGTTCAGGTCGAGGATCTCCCTGACTCTGATGTAGAGCTGGGGATTGACTTTTTCAAGCCTTGAAGCGACGTCCTTGTGGACGGTGGACTTGCTCACGCCGAACTGTTTTGCGGCGGCGCGGACAGTTGATTTGTTTTCGACTATGTAAGCCCCAAGCTCAACAGCCCGTTCTTCAACCGGATTATTCATACATAAAACCTCCGTTAGTTTCTTCGGTAATATGTATGATGGGAAAAATGAAAATATGTTAAGGCAATACCGAATAATTCCGGTGTGTGGATTGCGAAGCAGATTTTTTTCGTCAGATTGTACCGTGTTGCCCTAAAAGTGCCGGAGAGAAGTTTTATCTTATCTGGCCGGTTCCGTCGATCGTGTATTTTTGCGAAGTCAGCTCGCGAAGCCCCATCGGACCCCTTGCGTGAAGCTTTTGGGTGGAGATGCCGATCTCTGCTCCGAGACCGAACTCCTCGCCGTCGGTGAAACGTGTGGAGCAGTTGACGTAAACTGCGGCGGAGTCGACGCTCTTTTTGAATTTTTCGGCGTTCTCGTAGGAGCTTGTGACGATGCTTTCCGAATGACCTGTCGAATATTTTGAGATATGGTCGATCGCTTCGTCGACGCCGCCCACGACCTTGACGGAGATGATGTAGTCAAGGAATTCAGTTGCGTAATCTTCGTCCGTTGCGGCTTTGGCGGAGATAATTTCGCGGGTTTTATCACAGCCGCGGATCTCAACCTTTTTTTCCTCAAAGAGCTTTGCAAGCTTCGGCAGGAACTCCTTTGCGATTTTTTCGTGCACAAGGCAGCTTTCTGCGGCGTTGCAAACAGAAGGACGCTGGGTTTTGGCGTTATCAACTATCCTCACCGCCATCTCAACGTCTGCGCTTTCGTCGACGAAGATGTGGCAGTTGCCTGTGCCCGTTTCGATCACGGGAACGGTAGCGTTTTGGATAACAGACCTGATGAGCCCCGCACCGCCCCTGGGGATCAGGACATCGATGAAACCGTTTGCCTTCATCATCTGCGTTGCGATATCCCTTGAAGTGTCCTCGACGAGTTGTATCACGTTTTTGTCAAACCCCGTTTTTTCAACGGCTTTTCTCATCGAGCAGGCGAGAGCCTTGTTGCTTTCGATTGCCTCTTTCCCGCCTCTCAGGATGACGGCGTTGCCGCTTTTGAGGCAGAGTATCGCGGCGTCAACTGTGACGTTCGGACGTGATTCGTAAATAATGCCGATAACGCCGATGGGCACGCGCACCTTTGTGATTTTGATGCCGTTGGGTCTTTCGCCGCCGGAGATCACCTCGCCGACAGGGTCGGGAAGGTTGGAAACGTTGATACAGGCGTCGGCGATCGCGCCGATCCTTTTTTCGTCAAGAAGAAGGCGGTCGATCATGCTTTCGGCGATCCCATTCGCGCGCGCGTTGGAAACATCAGCGGCGTTCGCGCGAATTATCGCGTCAGAGTCCTCGCGGAGCTGTGCCGAGATCGCACGAAGGATTTCGTCTTTTTTTGCGCTTGAAGCGACTGCAAGGGATTTCGAGGCGATCTTCGCGCTCGCTCCCATTTTTTCGATCAGATTCATTTTTTGTCCTCCGTGTTCGCTTTAAAGATCGTGCCGATCTGTTTTTCGTCGATAAGGCTGTAAAGATTTTCGGGCCTTGAGCCGTTCATGATTATCATGTCGATGCCCGCGGAATTTGCGATCTTGGCGGCGTTGATCTTTGTCGTCATCCCGCCTGTTCCGAGAACGGACGAAGGCCCTGCGGCGAATTTTTCAATCTGCTCGTCGATTTTTTCAACAACGCTGATAAAAGCAGCGTTTTCGTTTTCGTTGGGGTCGCTGTCAAAAAGCCCGTCTATGTCGGAAAGCAGCACCAGCAGGTCTGCCTTGGCGACGCAGGCGATGATCGCGGAAAGCGAATCGTTTTCGCCGATCTCGAGCTCCAGCTCGTCGATCGCCACGGTGTCGTTCTCGTTGATGATTGGGATAACGCCGCAGGATAGCAGGCTTTCGATCGCATTTTCGACGTTGTTTCTGCTGTCGTTGTCGAGGACGTATTTCGTCACAAGCAGCTGCGCGACAGTCAGAGAGTATTCCGCAAACAACTTGTCGTACATATACATCATTTCGCACTGACCGACAGCCGCGCAAGCCTGTTTCATCGGCGTGTCGGTGGGTTTTGAAACAAGCCCGAGCTTGCTCATTCCAAGCCCGATAGCTCCGCTGGAAACGAGCAGTATCTCGTTGCCTGCATTGCTCAGGTCGGCGATCGCCTTAACAAGGCGCTCGACTTTTCTTATGTTGAGTTTTCCTGTTTTGTGAGTCAGGGTCGAAGTTCCGACCTTGATCACGATCCTTTTTTTATCCATCATCTTTCATCCTCCAAAACCGCATGGGCGCACCTGATCCCGTCGACTGCCGCGGAGACTATGCCGCCGGCATATCCTGCGCCTTCGCCCGCGGGGAACAGACCTCTTACGTTTGTCTGGTAAAGGTCGTCGCGCAATATCCTGACCGGCGAGGAGCTCCTTGTCTCTGCACCCGTCAGAACGGCGTCCGCCAGGGTGAAGCCGTGAAGTTTTTCGTTCATCTGCAGGAGTGCGCCGGAGAGCGTATCGGTCACTTTTTTTGGCAAAACCTTGCGAAGGTCTGTCGGCGTTACTCCCGTCGGACAGCTCGCTTTTACAGAGCCGAGCTTGGTCGAAGGCCTGTCCGAGAGGAAATCGCCGACGAGTTGGCACGGAGCGCTGTAATCTCCGCCTCCGAGGGCAAAAGCTTTTTGTTCTATCTGCCTTTGAAGATCAAAGCCGGAAAGAGGGCTGTCGCCGGGGAATTCCTCCGGCTCGATGCCGACCAGGAGCGCGGAGTTTGAGTTTTGTGCATCCCTGTTGTATTCGCTCATCCCGTTGACGACTACGCCGCCTTTTTCGCTCGCCGCGGCGACGACAGTGCCGCCCGGGCACATGCAAAACGTGTATGCGCCTCTCCCATGAGGCGGGTGGCAAGCCATCTTGTAGTCAGCTGCTCCAAGAGCCGGGTGACCTGCAAATTTTCCGTACTGAGCTTTGTCGATAAATTCTCTGGGATGCTCGATCCGGGCACCCACCGAGAACGGTTTTCTCATCATATTGATCCCGCGAGAATAGAGCATTCTGACGGTATCCCTTGCGCTGTGGCCGACACAAAGCACGAGCGTATCCGTTTCAAAATCAAAAGTCGATCCGCTTTTTTCGTATGTCACGCCCTGGACCACGCCGTTAAAAACGATCACGTCGGTCATTTTTGCGTTGAAGATAACTTCGCCGCCAAGGGAGATTATCTCCTCGCGGATGCTCTTGACAACGGCTTTGAGCTTGTCTGTGCCGATATGCGGCTTTGCGCTGTAGAGGATCTCCTCCGGCGCACCGTGGGCGGCAAATTCTTCAAGAACGTGGCGGCAGAAGGGATCCTTGATGCCTGTGTTGAGCTTTCCGTCGGAAAAAGTTCCCGCTCCGCCTTCGCCAAACTGCACGTTACTTTCTTCGTTGAGCTCGCGCATTTTCCAAAATCGGTCGACGTCTTTCGTCCTCGTGTCAACGTCGGCTCCCCTTTCGAGGATAAGCGGCCGCAAACCCGACCTCGCGAGGGTCAGCCCCGCGAAGAATCCGGCGGGTCCGAATCCGACGACAACAGGCCTGAAACTGCTGACTCGTTTGTTCTCGGGCAGGACGTATTTCGGTATCTCGACCCTTAAAATGTCGGCGCTCTCGCCGATCGCAGAGAGCACTGCGTCTTCGCTGTCCTTCAACTCAACGTCGACGCTGTAAACGAAAAAGACATTATCCTTTTTTCGGCTGTCGACCGATTTCCTGAAGATCTTCAGCGATCTGATGTCGTCGGGCTTTACGCCCAATCGCTTTGCGCAATCCGACAAAAGCTCCGTTTCGGGGCTGTCGAGAGATTTTTTGATCTGGTTAATTCTTATCATTTTTTCTGGCTCACTTCAAACGTAGAAACGATCGAATAGATCGCGTCTGAAACGGCAACGTTCTCAAGCGACGTCGAATAGTGGAAGCTCAGCTCATATACGCCGCCGTCGAACGGGACTATTTCGGATTCGTAGATGTATTCGCCTTCGTCCGCAAGGGCACTGACGCACAGCGCATTTGCACCGATTGTGGTCGAAGGATCGGTCGAGATTTCAGTGAAACCTTTTTCTCCGAACGATTTTTCGACCGCTTTTGCCTGTTCCTCGACGGATTTTCCCGAGACCTTAGTGATCGTGACCAATGCTTCGCCTGAGTCGGATCCCTTCGACGATTTGAGCACCAGGCTGTCGGAGCCGTCGGCTTTGACGAAATCAAAAGTGTTGTCGTCGTATTTGATCGTGTAGCCGTTTGAAGAAACTTTTTTGTAGTCTTCGATGTCCTTGTATGATCGAGCTTCCGGCGCGCCACATGAGCAAAGCGCGAGCGCCGTTGCAATGCAGAGAACTATGGAAATTATTTTTTTCATTTAATTCAAGTCCTTTCGGTTTATTTACAAAGTCCGGCAAGTCTTCCCGAACTCCATGCCCATTGGAGGTTGTATCCGCCGCATCCGGCGTCGACGTCAAGTATTTCGCCGCAGCAGTAGAGATTTTTCACTTTTTTTGATTGCAGGGTGACGTTAGAGAATTCATCGGTGACGGCTCCGCCGCAGGTGACCTGCGACATGTCGAAGCCTTTTGTACCAACGACGTCGAGGGTGAATGATTTCAAAATCCGCACGAGCTCCTTTATATCGTTTTCCGTCAGATCCGAAAAGCTCTTTTGGGCGTCAATCCCGCATTCTTTTACAAAAACTTCCCCCGCCTTTTGCGGCAGGATGAACGACAGTACATTTTCGCAGGGGGAAAGAGGGCTGCTCTCGGCTTCGTAAAGAATATAATCGGTCAGCTCTTTTTCGGAATGATCTTGCGCCATATCGAGCACGATCTTCAAGCCTGAGCAGGTTTTCTCCCTTGCGATGAACATACTGACGTCGAGCGAAGCTATTCCCGAGATGCCGTAGTCGGTGAAAAGGATCTCGCCGTGGCTTTCGCCGCAAACTCGATCGTTTTTTTCAAGAGTCAGCTTGCCGCGGACGCGTATGCCTTTGAGCTTCCTGACGACCTTGCTGTCCGTGCAGATCTGCACGAGCGAAGGCTTTGGAGGAACGATCGAGTGCGAGAGTTTTTCAAGCAGCTTGTAGCCGCTCCCGTCGGAGCCGTGAACGCTTGAAGATTTTCCGCCGCAGGCGATGATGAGCTTTTCGCATTCAAACTCATCGTTGATGCAAAAAGCGCCGTTTTTCAAAACCTTCACGTCTTTTACAAAATAGTCTGTAATAGTTTTGACCCCACGCCCGACGCATTCGTTGCGCAGGCAGTTGAGAACGGAGGACGCGTTGAAGCTGTAGGGATAAACCCTGCCTTCGCTGTCGGCGCAGGTGAAAAGCCCGATCTTTTTGAAAAAATCGACGTTGCTTTCCGGCGGGTACTCGTTGAGAGCGGGGGATACAAAGTCGGGACAGTTGTAGTCGTCCGGTTTTGCGCCGAGGTTGGTCATGTTGCATCTGCCGTTGCCGGTGGCGAGGATCTTCTTGCCGACTCGCGGCATCTTTTCCAAAAGTAGAACTTCGTGCTCGGGATATGCTGTTTTGTGGGTTATGGCGGCAACAAGCCCCGAAGCGCCTGCGCCGATGACGGCAAGAGAATATCTCTTCTTCAAAAAAACACCGCCTTTAAAAACAGAATTATTCTTAATTTTACCACTTAACACCGACTATTGTCAATAGTATTGCCACTCTGGGTCAAATTCGGGAATATTCACATCAAATATTGACTATTTCGGGAAAAAGCTTTATAATATAGCTTGGCTAATGGCTTATATCTTTTTCAACATAGGGGTGAACGAGATGAAGGGAATAATTCTTGCCGGCGGATCAGGTACCAGGCTTTATCCTTTGACAATGGTGACCAGTAAACAGCTTCTGCCGGTTTACGATAAACCGATGATATATTATCCGCTTTCAACGCTCATGCTTTCGGGGATCAGGGACATACTGATTATCTCCACGGTGGAGGACACCCCGAAGTTTGAGACGCTACTCGGCGATGGAAAACAGTTCGGGCTGAAGCTCCAGTACGCCGTTCAGGAAAAACCGGAGGGTCTTGCGCAGGCTTTCGTTATCGCGGAAGATTTTATCGGCGGCGAGAACGTGGCAATGGTGCTGGGCGACAACATTTTCTACGGCAGCGGCCTGGGACATCTTCTCAGGCAGGCGGCTCACAAGCAGGAGGGCGCAACAGTCTTCGGCTATTCGGTTACGAACCCGCAGGATTTCGGCGTTGTTGAATTCGACAAAAAAGGCATGGCGATCTCCATCGAAGAAAAGCCGAAACAGCCCAAGTCGAACTACGCCGTTACGGGACTTTATTTTTACGACAACAAGGTGGTCGAGTATGCCAAAGGGCTCAAAAAGAGCGCCAGAGGCGAATACGAGATCACGGACATCAACAACATTTATCTCAAACAGGGATTGCTTGACGTGAAGACTATGGGGCGCGGCTTTGCGTGGCTTGACACCGGTACCGTCAGCGCGCTCTACGACGCGGGCAACTTCATCAAAACGATCGAAGAGCTCCAGGGCATAAAGATCTCATCTCCCGAGGAGATCGCGTACAATATGCGATGGATCGGCAAAAAGAGGCTTTTGGAAGCAGCGGAAAAATATGGCAAATCTCCCTATGGCCAGCATCTTCTCAGGGTTGCCGAGGGCAAGATTCTCTATTCCGACACTCCCGGAGCAAGACCGCACTGGGGGATCGAC
Organism: Clostridia bacterium; assembly: GCA_017454815.1. GTDB lineage: Bacteria > Bacillota > Clostridia > Oscillospirales > Acutalibacteraceae > SIG575. The sequence continues at coordinate 110 of JAFTCG010000085.1, read as the reverse complement.
CCGAACGTTAACGATACAGAACAGTAAGGTGCAGAAATGGAACTGATAAAAACACAGCTCAAGGACGCTTTTATCATCGAGCCGAAAGTTTTCGGCGACAACAGAGGCTG
>JAFTCG010000084.1 GCA_017454815.1 Clostridia bacterium | reverse complement strand
CCCTCCTATGATACTTTATTTCGTTGTATCATAGGAGGGGTGTTTTTTCTATTGTCCGTTTTTACTGGACATGTTCACGTTGTGCTGTCGGGGAATTTTCATGATGAAAATATATATTAAAGTCGTGCAATTTTATTTTTAAGCTCGGAAAGCTCTTTTTCGATTGTCTCTATTCTCAGCAGAGCGGAAGAAATGTTACCGCTGTCGTGACCGAGAAGGTAGTCGGTGGAAACGTGAAAAAAATCGGCAAGGGCGATTATCGTTTCAGCGTCGGGAATCGTTTTGCCTGTTTCGTAGTTGGACAGGGAACGCTGGTCAACGCCGATAGCTTCGGCAACATCTTTTTGGCGTAAATCTCTGTCTTCGCGCAAGTCTCTGATACGGTACATTGTGTTCACTCCCTTTTGAGGCAATACCGGACAATTCAGGTGTGTGGATCGCCTTAAATTTATTTTACCAAGTTTTTTTACTTTAACCCCTTGACATACCAATAATTATAGTATAAAATATCATCAAACAGAAAAATATTGGTAAAAGGAGAGAAAAATATGAAAAATTTTTCCGTAATTAGAATATTGAGCATACTGCTTGTTCTCAGCGTGTTTGTATCAATGTTCGCCATCAATGCAAGCGCGGCAACTGTCAGCGAGAGCGAGTCAAATAATGACTTTGGTTCGGCGGATACATTGACGCTTGGAAACACGATGAAAGGAAAATTAGACAACTCGGATGTTGACTATTATAAAATGGTAGCATCTTCAAACGGAAAAATAAACATTAAATTTAATCACGCATACGCTGATGTTTCATACGGATGGTATGTTGAGATATACACATATAGTGATGGTGAATATAAAGAATTGTCATGTTCAATTGTCCGTATCAGAGATGTTGAGGGATTTAACTTGCCGACAATTGGCGCTAATTCTTCAAAAGCATATTATATCAAGGTTTCAAACTATGGAAATGCTGTCGGCAGAGAATATCAGATAGTCAGCACTTTTACATCAACTGCGTATTACGAAAAGGAATTTAATAACGACTATGGTACAGCAACTGCAATTTCTTTGGGTAACACATACGGCGGCAACATCAATTCAAGCAGTGATGCTGACTATTACAAGATAACATCATCGTCGAATGGAAAAGTCAATTTGAAATTTAACCATACTTACGCCGATGTTTCTTATGGCTGGACAATAGAAATATATATCTACAAAAACAGTGAGTATAAAGAATTAACATATCAAAATATATATATCAGGGATGTTGAAAAAAGTATTCCATTGCCGACGATCGGCGCAGTTCCCTCCGGGACTTATTACATAAAGGTAAGCAATAATGGCAATGCAGAAGGAAGAGAGTACAGTATTACAACTTCCTTTACATCAACTAATTACTACGAGAAGGAACTGAATAATGATTATGGTACCGCAACAGCAGTTTCCCTGGGAAGCACCTATGGCGGCAACATGAATTTAGGCAGTGATGTAGACTATTACAAAATAACATCGACATCAAATGGAAAAATCAATCTGAAATTTAACCATACTTATGCAGATGTTTCTTATGGCTGGTATATTGAAGTGCTTACATATAAAGATACGAAATACTCACAATTGTTCTACAAATATGTCTATATAAGAGATTCAGAAAGTGTGGATTTACCTGCGATCGAGGCAAATTCCTCCGGAATATACTACATTAAAGTCTCAAACAACGGAAATGCTGAAGGCAGGGAATATTCAATTTCAATCGGTGGAACAACGCCGGTTACAAACTACACAGTTACCTACAACGCAAACGGCGGATCGGTTTCGCCGAAAAGTAAGTCTGTTCAGCCCGGGGAAAGCGTAACACTGCCCACGCCGACAAAGAATTATACGATCAGCTACAAAACATTCTTTGGCGATGGCGAACCGGATAATCAGAGCGTTTCTGTCGGTTGCAAGGGCTGGTCAACGAGCAGCAGCGCAACTTCGGCTTCGTATAGCTGCGGTTCTTCATATAAGCCTTCTTCAAGCACAACTCTCTATGCAGTTTGGAACAGCTCCGCTTCTGCAAAGCTGTCCACGGTCACTCCAACAAGAAAGGGATACAAGTTCCTCGGATGGTCGACAAAAAGCACAGGATCGGATGTTTCTTATTCTGCCGGTGCTTCCGTCTCACTAACAGGTGATCTGAAGCTTTATGCTGTTTGGGGAAAAGATAACTCCGGTAATGACGATCCAAATCCCACTCCTACACCGACCAACAACGATACGAACTTTTTTGAATGGCTGTATGGGGTAGTGCTTGACTCTATTTTGTCGTTGTTTGCTATTGTTACATTCCCATTCTGGATTTGGTTTGTTTTATAAAAGAGAAAAGATTTATATACTTTGGGGGCAAGGGCATTATTGCCATGTCCCCTTTTTTGTGATATAATCAAAAAAAAATAAACAATAAAAGCAGTTCTATAAAAACAAATATAAAGGGATTTAATTTATGAAAAAGGGAAAAATTTTTACTGTATTTGCTTTATTACTTGTTCTTGCTGTTACAGTTTCCTGCTCCAAAAAAGCAATAGAGGACAATGCGCCGACAACAGTTGAAGAAATCGAGTCAACGACAGAAACCACAACGACACCGAACTATTCCATAGACCTGTCGTATCTGAAATTAGACCATTCTCTTGAAGGTGAACGGTCAAGATTAAGCGAAGAAGACCAAAAGCTTTATGATAAATGGCTTGAAAAAACTCTTCGATTGGAAGTATTTTATATTCATGCAAATTCAACAGAGGAAGTAGATCATTTTTGTGATATATTAAATGCGATAGACAGTGATTATCCGGAAATTCGCCTCTATGCAAGTGCAACATATGCAAATGATACTCAAGATGTTCTTAAAGTCTATTATTGTAATAATTGGATAAGTTATTATTATTGTAATAATTGGATAAGTTATTCAGATCCTTCAATTGATTACTCTTTTTCTCCTGAAATTCTTATAAATGAAATTAATCTAATTGAGGAAAAATGTGATGAAGTAATATCACAAATGCCTGAAGGATTAGATACTGTTGAAAAATATGAGTATTTACTTCAAAGTTTATGCCTTATGACAGAATACTGTGAAGATGAAGACATATACATTGATGAAAAAGGATTTAAATACATTGATAATTCTTATTGTTATGTGAATGGTCCACTGGCACAGGGTATAGGAATTTGCCAGTCATATGCATACGCATACCAACTTCTCTGTCAAAGAGCAGGACTTTGGTGTTCATCAAATGTTTATGGTTATGACCACCGATGGAATTTGGTAAAACTCGACAATGGGTTGACATATCATGTTGACCCTACATGGTGTGACTTTCCTAGGCTTGAAGAGGGTTATATCAATGACTATTTCCTTCTCTCGCAAGAAGAAATTGAAGAAGACCATCAGCCAAGTGAAGACTCGTGGGTTGCCACGGGAACAACGCTCCAATGAACAACAATAGAAAAACTAAAAGAAAAGCACCAAAAAACAATGGGGCTGTCGTATTTCTACGGCAGCCCCTGTTGCGATTTGATTTTGTTCAGTTTGTTTCAAATCTCACCGTTGCTTTGAACAGATCGCCGTCGATGGAGAGCTCAAGAGCAGCGTTCTGTATCTTGCACAGGTCGTCTGCGATCGCAAGCCCGAGCCCGCTGCCCTCGGTCGTCCTCGATTCGTCGCCCCTGACAAACCTTGCCTTGAGTTCCTCAGGCGAGATGTTGAGAGCCTTTGCGGATACGTTGCTGACATAAACGCTCTTGTCGTTGCCCACGACGAGGTATACCCGTGAATTGGGCATGGCGTATTTTTGGACGTTGCTCATCAGGTTTTCAAGTATCCTGTAAGTCAATTTGCCGTCAGCCGATACGAAAACGGGATCATCCGGTACGTTCAGAACAAGCTCAAGGCTTTTGGCTTTGAGAGCGTCCTCCGTTTCGCCGGCGACCTGCACTGCGATCTCGTTGAGGTTGAGCGATACAATGTTCGCCCGGATGTTGCCCGACGAGGCTTTCGCCGCTTCGGTGAGGTCTTCGATGAGCTTTTTGAGCCTGTCACATTTTTCGCTGATAACCGCAATGTAGTCGCGCGCCTGCTCGTTGTCTATATCGCATTTGGAGAGCAGGTCGGCGTAATTAATCACAGCCGTCAGCGGGGTTTTCAGGTCGTGCGACACGTTGGTGATGAGCTGGGTTTTCATCTTCTGGTCTTTTACGGCGGACTCGATCGCCTCGTTGGTGTTTTTTTGCATTTTGCTGATGTAGTCCGCAAATCCGCGAAGCCAGACGGGATAAAGCCTTGCATCGAGCGGCTTTTCACCGGGCTGACCGATGTGGTCGATGAGCTTGGAGATATAATACGCCGAAACGAGCAGGAACGCAGCTCCGACGAGCGTCAGGAATATGAGCGGAAGGAAGAACATCTCCCGCCATGCGGTCAGCAGCGCAAAGAATACCAGCGCGCCTGAGTAGCCGACGCACAGCAGTATGAAGATGTTGAGGTTGCGTCTGTTTTTCTTGTGTTCGTATGTGCCGGGTTCCTTCTTGAAGAAAATGTATCCGATGAGCGTATGCCTGAAGAACGACTTGTTCTTGACGTTTCTCGAAAAGCTCATCAGCCATTCAACGACAGCGCTGTAGCCGACTACCGCAAGAAGTCCGCTGAAAGCAAGGGAGATGTTCTTTGAGATGATATGTACGCTTTCGGAGCAGTAATTCTTCATCAGTATCAGGATGATTATGTAAGAAATGAGCAGAACGAAGAAATTGAAACCGAGGTGAAGGAAACTGAAAACTTTGTCCGTCGGCAGGAGAGTGATCTCGCCGCCCTTTTCTTTTCTGCCCGCCTTTACCGTCAGGAAGATGAGCGATGCGGCGACCAAAACGGCGCAGATCGAAAACAGCACCACGAATTGAAGGATATTCCGCGAAGCCGAGAAAATATTCATCTGAATATAGAAGTATTCATCTTCCGCCGAAAGATTCTCGTCAAACGCGGCGTAGATCTCGTAGTTGTCGGCGGAGCTGATCTCATAGCCGTACTGATCGGCGGTGTATCGCTGCACTGCGCCTTCAACGGTGTCGACGAGGACTTTGGTGGAGAGGATGTTGTAATATCCGAATATTCCTGCCGAGTAGTCGGACTCATAGCGGTCACTGCTTTGAGCGAACACATCCGGCCCGAACGAAGATTTGCCGCTCGAGTTGTCGTGAAAGTTCCAGCCGTAAGATGAGAAGTATTCGGCGATCTGCTCGGAGGTTGATTTGTTGTTGAGCGTTTCGACGTTGGTGTAAAATGTTTTGTCGGTGTTGTTGATGATAACGTATTTGAGATTCTTTATCTTCGAGAGAGTTTTGGAGTTTTCGGACGCCTGACGGTAGAAATTGCGGGAGAGGTTTTCGACCACCTGCTCATACATGAGCTTTTTGTCAAGCTTCACGCTGTAGATCGAGCCGTTTGAAAAATAAATTCTGTCCGCGCCCTTGGGCACCTTGACTACCTCGTCGTTTGAATTCTTGTACGGATTTTCGCTCGCGTATTCAAAATATCCGTCGCAAAGGTAGGTCAGCGTTGCATAAGATTTGTCCTCAAGGCTGTCCACGTCGGTCGACATACAGTAGTTCAAGGTTCCGTTATACTCTTTGTCGATCACGCTTTTGGCAACCTTTTTGAACGTGTTGAGCGATCCGTCCTTGAAATAGAGCGATTTGAGCATGATGGCGGACAGATGGTTTTTGCATATCTCCGAGAACGAATAGCTTGAAGTGAGGTTTTTGCTGTCCGTACTTCTCATGGCGTCGTTGTAAACGGCTTCTTTTTCATAGACGTCTATCCCCAGCGACAGGATGCTTACCGTGCCGATGAAGGTGAACAGACATGAGAGCAGAAAACAAATTGTTTTGAGTGTAATAGAGTAGCTAAATTTTTTCGACTTTGTATCCAAGTCCCCACACCACCTTTAAGTATTTCGGATCTTTAGGATTGATTTCGATTTTTTCGCGTATGCGCCTGATATGTACGGTAACGGTCTTGTCCGAGGCGAAAGAAGGCTCGTTCCACACGTTTTCGTAGATTTTGTCCGCCGGGATGACTTTGCCCATGTTCTCCATCAGGTATTTCAGGATACCGAACTCCGTCGCAGTGAGGTTGACGTTTTCGCCGTCAACCGTGCAGGTGTTTGCGTCGGCGTCGAGCAAAAGTCCGCCGGTGACAAGCACATTGTCTTTGTCGCTCTCGGCTTCCACAATGCCGCCGAGGTTGACAAAGCGGCGGATCTGCGATTTCACCCTCGCCATCAGCTCGAGCGGATTGAAAGGCTTTGTGACGTAGTCGTCAGCACCGAAGCTGAGCCCTGCGATTTTGTCCGTGTCTTCGCTCTTCGCGGAGAGGAGTATCACGGGGATGTTTGAGCTTTTCCGCAGATTGAGCACCGTCGCGATGCCGTCCATTTCGGGCATCATGACGTCGAGGATGATGCAGTGGATCTCGTTTTTTTCAACTGCTTCGAGAGCCTGTTTTCCGTTGACGGCTCTGAAAGTGCGGTAGCCTTCGTTTTTAAGATAAATCTCTACGGAATCGAGAATCGCGATGTCGTCGTCGCAGACAAGAACGTTGAACATTTTTTGCCCTCCTTCAGATCCTGAAAAAATTATACATCCGCTTTTTTAAGAAAAAGTTACCATAAAGGTTAAGAAAAGATTAAGAAAAAACAGCCGTATCAAAAAAGCAATACAGCGCAACAAGAGCAAAAAGGATGGCCGCACTTCAATACCAATTACGACCATCTCTTCTTTGTTCTGCCTGAAAAGCAAATTGTTTTGTCAAATGGTTTTATTCGACGTCTTCCCACCTAAGCCCATTCAGGAAATCGTCCGCATCCCCGAGAGGATGTTTTTGCGGGTATCCCTCAGACATCAAATTCCGGATTTTGGTTTCCGAAGTCCAATCGCCGTCGAATGTGCCGATCAGATCATCGAAGGACTTCTTGATTTCAATAAAAAACCGGTCTTTCAGCGAATCGGGGAGACGTCTGTACAGCAGTAAAACCATTTTTTCATCTTCCTCGATATTCAGGTTGTCAACGTCGGACAAAAAGGATATCAGCAGGGGATGGATGTCATCGCTCTTGAAGCCTGTGATGGAAATGTTGTCTTTCAAGATCAAGGTTGTCATATCATTTATGTTGATGTTGTAGAGCTTGCAAAGTTTCAGAAGACACTCAAAATCGGGGCTTGTCGTGCCCCTTTCGTAGTAGGCGTATGCCGAGCGGCTGATCCCGAGGGCCCTTGCAACTTCATCCTGAGTCAAATTGCTGTAATCCCTCAGGGATTTGAGGGTTTTTGAATAGATTATCATCGTCGCCCTTTCCTTTCGCGATCCCTGTCTTTGACACACTTCCCGATGTTGACAAACATCGAGCACAGTGCTCCGGCGGTGCCAAAGATGAGATCCCACATCGTGTCGATCAGGCCTGCTTCGGAGAACGCAGAGGAACACTGGAGGTTCATGCCGTATATGCGATCCATTGAGAATTCATATATTTCCCACCCGACGAGCAAGGTCACGGCTCCCATGAGCGAGAACATCGCTTTCATCGCGGGACCGGTCTGCCTGTTTTGCCCGTTGATGAGTTCGGAAAACTCGTACATCGCCGAAGCGGCGATATATCCGGCAAAAAAGTGGAGGATATCGTCGACAAATTCGAGGTCGGTCTGCTTGTTGAGCGTCGTCCCGACAACACATCCCAGGCAGATGAAGATATTCAGCTGAGTCTGAAAACGGTAGCTGACTTTTGTGATAAAAGTTTTTCCGCCCCAAAGCTGGAACATATCCCAAAGATGGGTGAAGGCGATCGCAAAAAGCGACTGCAAAAACTGTGTCGCGCTTCCCAGAAAAAGATAAACGATCCCCCAAATCAACAACAGCGATCTGCAAACATACCAGATCACAGAATGGATAAGAGGTTTTTTCGGTATTTTATTGGGATGAGTCAATGACATTCATATCACCTGTGATCAGTATTGGCTTTTAAGCTGCCTGATATCCTTGCCGAAGAAAAGAAGATGGCGGTAGTTTCCGAAGATCCTGGAAGTGATCCGCGGGGAGTATTTGCTTTCCATCTCGTCAATGGAATAGTTTGTGCTGATTATGACGGGCTTTCTTTCAAGCAGTCGGGAGTTTATGACGTTGTAAACCGCCGACAGCGTGAACTGGGTGGAGAATTCCGAGCCGAGGTCGTCTATTATCAGCAGATCGCACCCCAGCAGCGACTCCTCGACGGAATAGTCCAGACGGCTTCTGCCGAATTTTTCGTCCTCAAGCATATTCAGGAGGTTTTGCGCGGAGCCGTAGATCACGTTGAAGCCCTTTTTGGTAACTTCGCCCGCGATCGCAAGCGAGAGATGGGTTTTCCCAAGCCCCGTTTCTCCGCTGAAGATGAGGCTTTCGGAATGCTTGCCGAAGTCGGCGGCATAGTTTTTGCAGTAGTTGAGAACTCCCTGCATCTTATCCCTCGGAGCAAAGGACATGGCCGCGTCCTTTTCGCCGGGGTAGTATGAAAGGCTGAAATTGTCGAACGTGTATTCTTTGACGGGGATCTTGTCGGAGATCTCGTTGAGGGCGACAGCTCTCATGCAATCTTTAAGGCAATCGCAGATAACGCCGTCAACAACACCCTTGTCCTCGCATTTTTTGCAGAAGAACCGAGGCTTCAGGTAGTCTGCGCCGTAGCCGTTGCTTTCGAGGATCTCTGCGATCTTTCGCTGAGAGGAGAGATTCTTGTTCTTCAGAGATTCGACATATTCCTTCGCGCCGTCAGCCATGTCAAGGGCTTTGGTTACAGCGAGCGCGCTTGAAGCCATATCTTTTTCAAGCTCGGCGATCTCGGGAAAGCGGAGGACACAGTCGTTTCGCCTGATCTCGCATTGCGCCAGAGCGTCGCGGCGGCGTTGGGCAACGATGTCGGAAGCTTTTTTGAAAATCTGTTTGTTGTACGCCATCAGCTATCCTCCCTTTTCTTGTAAATCAGCGGGTCGTTGAGAGCCCGTCTCATAAATTCGTCTTTATCGTAGGAAACTTCACGTTTTCCGGACTTTGGAGCGGCATTGTTGCCGGTTGCTTTCCTTTGAATTTTCGCGTTTTCAACGTCGTCGGGGGTTTTGAAACCGTCCTTGTGCCAGTTCTTGAGAACCTTGTCGATGTAGGGGAAGCTGATTTTGGAGCAGTTGTTAGCCATCTCCTCGTAAGCCAGGAATATCATCTCGATGTCGTAGTTGAGCTCGTTCTTCCAGCAATCAAGATAATTCAGCTGTACTTTAGTGGGGTTGGGGGTTGCGATCCCAGCCAGCTGACGAAGTTCGTTCCAGAGCTTGTTGCCCGAGCGAAGCTTTGTGATCTGCTCGTCAGCCTTCTCGATGGAGTCGATCTCCTTTTCGCCCCAATCTCTGCCGACTTTTGAGATATAAACGAAGGAAGATTTCCCGATCGAAACGCAGTATCCGACGAGCATCAGTATGACCTCGACCGGCAGCCCAAAGCTGTCGTGGAGCATCAGCAGCGTGCTTTGCCCGTCATGGCCGATGGTTTTTGAAAGCAGGGACTGAGCTTCGGAGAACATGAATCTGATCTCGTCGTCCTCGTTCATCCTGTCGATGATCTGCTTGACGTTAGGCTTAATGTAAGCCATTTCCTTCTTCGCGGGGGAGCGAAGTGGCTCGGACGGCTTTGATTCGACCTTTTGGGCAGCTTGCTCGCTGACTGCGTCAACTGCGCCGTCGCGGACTAATATCCCTGCGTCGATCCAGTACTGCAAAGCGTCCTCGGTTTCGCCGCGGTCGAGCTTCAGCCCTTTGGCTATCGTGTCGGAGTCAGGCGCCTGAGAAACGTTACGAAGTAGCCAAAGCAGAACCTTGAGCTGAGTGGATCCTGCGATCCTGATGTGCTTGTCGACAACGTCCGACGGCACAGGGAAAACGGCGCCCCATGCGCGGGGATTTACGGTATAGCTCATCGTCTTCCTCCTTCTTGAAAAAATTAGTGGATATATATTATACAACAATACACTCAAAAATGGAATATATTTTTAAAAAAAGTTAATTTTTTTGCGATTGATTATTCATCCCCGGTGTGGTATAATTGTTTCAACATTAAGCCTTTTAAGGCGAGCTCGTATGTGTTTGTGCAGAAAGGAAGAATGAACATGGACGAAAAAACAAAAAAATTCCCGAAAGCGATAAAGATCATTGTTCCCATCGCCGTGGTTGCGGCTGTTTTGGCAGTGCTTTTCTTCTGCGGAGTTTTCTCCGCCAAGACCGAAGTCCCCGGTATTGTCAAGATGAATCTGGACAAAGCTCAGCAGATGCTTGAAGAAAAAGGTCTCACCGTATTTGTCGTAGAAGTCATCGCGGCGGACGACGTTGACGAAAACACGGTCATGTCTCAGAGCCCCGCGGCAGGGGAAAAAGCCGCAAAGGGCACTTCCGTGGGCGTTGTCATCAGCAAAAAATCATATCAGACGCAGATACCGGACCTGACCGATTTCTCGAAAGAACTTGCCGTTGAAAAAATCGAGGCGGCGGGAGCCACTGCCGAAGTTGTTGAAGAATACAGCGACACCGTGCCCGCCGGAACGGTGATCAGCCAGTCTGTTACGGGCAACGCAAAGAGCTCTGACAAAGTTAAGATTATCGTGAGCAAGGGCTCGCAGAGCGATTCACAAAAAGCCGATCTTTCGAAAGCACCCGATGTTGTGTCTCAGGACAAGAATGAGGCCAAAAAAGCTCTCAACGAGCAGGGCATCGGAATGAAAGTCGTTTCCGAAGAATACAGCGATACAGTTGAAAAAGGCGAGATCATCAGCCAGAAAACTAACGGTGACGAAGGTGTTGTTGAGGTCGTTGTCAGCAAAGGCAGCGAAAAGGACGACCGCGTCATCGTACCCGACGTGATTTACAGAACGCAGAGCGACGCCAAGAGGCTTCTCCGGGCGAACGACTTGAAAGTCACCGTTGAGCAACAGCCCAGCAACACCGTCAGCAAGGGCGCCGTCATCAGCCAGTCCGTTAAAGCGGGCACAAAAGTTACCCCCGGCTCGAACGTTACGATAGTTGTCAGCTCCGGCAAAGCCGAGGAAAAGACCGGCAAAACGACCACGACCGCTGCGGCAGTGGCTTCGACCACCAAAAAGAGCGATACTACCTTTTCCACCGCAAAACAGCCGGAGGAAACCACAGACAAGAAGACCACTACCGCGCGCGAAACCACAACGTCCTACGATAAAGTCGCGGAGAAGCAGTACGTTGCCGATTTCAGGATCACGCCCGACAAAACTTCCGCAAAAGCCGGCGACGAGATCAAGGTCAGCGTTGCGCTCAAAACGAATTACAGGATCTTCACCGTCATGCTTCCGATCATCTATGACGGAGACGTTTTTGAGATGATGAACACAAGCGACAGCGACACCAAGTCGTTCCTCACTTTTGAAGGCTCGCTCGCCAAGACTTACAAGACGAACGGAAACTGGAAATCAGTCGCCGCCATGTATTCGAGGAACAACAACGAGGGCTATTGGACTCAGAGCGACGTTATGAAACGTTGGAAGATCGCTTATGCTTCATGGGCTGTTGACGCTTCCGAAAGCAAGACTCCGGTCATACTTTCGGACCAAGAAGTGATCGTATCCTTCACGCTCAAAGTCAAGAGCGACGTTTCTTCAACTGAAGGCAGGATCTTCATCAGCCCCGATTTCCAGAAAACCTCCGATTGCGTCAAAGGAATCCTCGCCGTCGGAAGATGTAAAAACGAAACGGTCGACCTGAACTTTGTGGATAAAGACCAGACTATCAAAGTTGACAGAGCCGACGTTAAGATCAGAATTCAGTAATATTTTTCATATCATGCGGCATCTTTTCGTTGCCGAAAAGTTGCCGCTTGTATCGTAGAAAAGGGTAATCATTTATGAAATACTTTTTGATTCACAGATCAACTGACTTCTCAGGAGGATTCTATGGGATTTAACAGAAACGAGGAATACACGATCCACCCCAACAGATTTGTCAGGGAGAACGAATTCATAAAAATGGAGGCGGAGGACAAGCCGATCCCGACCTATGAGCAGGAAAAAGACGCCCTGCCCAAGCCGGTCTGGGACGGCCACGACGATACATTAAAATGCTACGACAAGGCGTGGCAGCTGGCGTTTCGCAACCTCTGCAAACCCAACGCCCAAGCAGGCTTTGTCTCGAATTTTATCGACACAGCGTTTAACGGATGCATCTTCATGTGGGACTCTGTTTTTATGTTGATGTTCGGCAAGTACGGCGCGAGGTCATTTGATTTCCAGGGAACGCTGAATAATTTCTATTCCCACCAGTATCATGACGGCTACATCTGCCGCGAGATCGAGGAAGACACCGGCAACGAGCATTTTACAAGATTCGATCCCTCGGCGACCGGCCCGGAGGTCATGCCGTGGTGCGAGTGGGAATATTTCAAAAACTTCGGCGACAAAGAGCGCCTTGCGAGAGTTTTTCCGTGCCTGATGGCATACCACGAATGGATGAGGGAATTCCACACCTGGCGCGACGGAACGTATTTTTCAAGCGGCTGGGGATGCGGAATGGACAATCTGCCGAGAATGCAGCCCGGCTATGACGTCCACTTTTCCCATGGCCACATGGTCTGGAACGACGTTTGTATGCAGGAGCTGATGAGCTGCAAGATCCTGACCGATATGGCGAACGTCCTCGGAAGGCAGGATGACGCGGCGGGACTTTCGCAGGAACGCGAGCGCCTCATCAAGGTCGTCAATGAAAAACTCTGGGATGAGGATACCGCATTCTACTACGACCTGTGGAAAAACGGCGAGCTGAACATGGTCAAACACATCGGCGCATATTGGGCGCTACTCGCCGAGATAGTGCCGCAGGAGAAACTCGAAAGATTCATTTCTCACCTGACGAACGAAAAAGAGTTTGCCGCTCCGTTTATGATCCCTGCTCTGTCGCAGGATCACCCGATGTTCAGCGAGACGGGCGCTTACTGGAACGGCGGGATCTGGGCGCCGACGAACTACATGGTGCTGCTTGGACTTGACAGGTACAAGAAGTTTGATTTGTCGCACAAGATCGCTATGAATTATCTTAAAAATGTTGTCACCGTCTTCAACGACACGGGAACGCTTTTTGAAAACTATGCTCCGATGTTCGGTGAAAACGGCAGGCCGAGGAGAGGCGATCCGTCGAGAGCTGATTTTGTAGGCTGGACGGGTATTGTGCCGATTTCGGTTTTGTTTGAGTTTGTTTTCGGCATAAAACCCGACGCGGAAAACAACGTGATCTGCTGGCACATTAACCTCACCGAAAAGCACGGCGTTGAAAAGTACCCGTTCGGAAAAGACGCCACGCTTTCCCTCGTCTGTGAGCAACGCAACAGCGAAAGCGACGAGCCCGTCGTCCATATTTCTTCAAACAGACCTGTAAAAGTCGAGATCTTCTGGGACAACGACAGCAAATCAAAAATCGTTGAAGCTTAAATAATTCTTCGACGAAGAAAACAGGATAGAACAGTTAAAACCTCCGCGACGTTTTATGTTCACGGAGGTTTTTGCGTTTTGCTATAAAAAGGGAAAATGTTTATTCGCTCAGGATCCACATGAATCCATAGGGCTTTAACTCGAACGAATTGCCGGAAATATCGTTGCCGCTGATCAGATCTTTCCCGGAGATTTCCGCCCCAAAGGAGAACTGCCGGTATGAGTCGGCAAAATTGAAGTAGCAGTAAAGCGTCTGATCGGAATACTCTCTTTTGATTCCGAGGACGTTGTCGGACCATGTGTCCAGAGTGCAGAAAGAGGCGCCGGCAGTAAAAACAGGATGATCGGAGCGAATTTTTTCAAGCTTCGAGAGGGAAAGATAGACTCTGCCTTGGACGGAAGATTCGTCGTTTCGCTTTGCCGCGAGATCCCAATCGAATTTCCCGCGGTGGAGATAACGGCTGTCGGCGGCTTTGTCGGGGTCGTCGTGGTAGGAATAGTCGTTGAGCTGAGCCACTTCATCTCCGCTGTAGATCACGGGAATGCCGCTGAGAGTGAACATAAATGCATGGAGCAAAACGTCGCAGTCGACGGAAATGTCGAGCTGATATTGATCGTTTTTGTTGATGGCGTCCTCGATCCCGCAAAGGCTTGCGGTCGTCCCGCAAAGGCGGGCGTCACCGATGCGTTCGTCGTTGTTGTACAGCTCTCCGTGCGACTTGCTGCCGTCAAAATTCCCCGTAAAATAATCGTTCAGGAACCTTTTGTGCGGCACTTCGCTCATGAAGAAGTTGCCCAGATAGGCGTAGTCAAGCCCCCAGCCTATGTCGTCATGACAGCGCAGATAGTTCAGGAAAACGTAGTTCTTCGGGAGCCATGAGATCTGCTCCATCTGCTTTTTCAACAGCCTGACGTCTTTAGTGGCGACAGTGTGCCAAATGGTCGCCATGGTGGTGACGTTGTAGAGCATATGGCATTCCGGCTTTTCGGGAGTTCCGAAATACGGAACAACTTTCGACGGCTCCATCACGACTTCGCCGAGCAAAAGTACGGACGGGCAAACTATTTCCGAGATGAGCCGCATCATGCGCACGAGCGTATGAACTCGCGGAAGATTGCGGCAAGTTGTGCCGAGCTGTTTCCAGATGTACGGCACGGCGTCAAGGCGTATCACGTCAATACCCATGTTGGCGATATAAAGCATATTGCCGACCATGTCGTTGAAAACGGCGCTGTTTGAGTAGTTCAGATCCCATTGATACGGGTGGAAGGTCGTCATGACGATTTTGCCGCAATCGTGAAGATATGTAAAGTTGCCCGGCGCAGTTGCCGGGAAAACCTGAGGAACTGTTTTGTCGTATTCCGAGGGAATGCCCCAATCGTCGAAGAAGAAATAGCGTCTCTGAGCTTCGGGATCGCCTGCACGGGCGGCTTTCGCCCATTCGTGCTCCTCGCTCGTGTGGTTCATCACGAAATCAAGGCATAGGCTTATACCGTTTTTGTGGCATTCTTTGCTCAGCTCCTCCAGATCTTTCATCGTTCCGAGCTCCGTCTGAACGCACCGGAAGTCCGAGACGGCGTATCCTCCGTCGGAGCGTTCTTTCGGACACTTGAGCAGGGGCATCAGGTGGAGATAGTTGACTCCGCTTTCTTTAATATAGTCGAGCTTGCCCTTCAGATTTTTCAGATTGCCGGCAAAATTGTCGACGTACATCATCATCCCGACGAGCTTGTTCGTCCCGTTGCGGAAAGGATCGTCTTCGGCTTTTCTGTCGAGCTTTTTCAGCCCGGCGCGACGGCTTTCGTAAAACGAGCCGATGCTTTCGATGAGAGCGTCAAACGACTGCATATCGTTGTTATAGACTTCGCAATAAAGCCATTTCAACTCATCGTAACGGCTTTCAAGTCGGGTAAGAAACTCCGTACTGCGGTTTTTTTCAGACGCCAAAACGCATCACCTCATCCAAAGTCGGCATTGCCGGAATTGCGCCGCTGCGGCTGGTTGTGATGGACGCGGCTTTATTTGCGAAAGTTATCAACTGTTCTATTTCGTCTTTATTCAACTGCGACGGGTCGTATTTTTTCATGTCAACCATTCCGCTGAGGAACGCGCCGAAGAAAGTGTCTCCCGCGCCGTTCGTGTCAGCGACCTTGACGTCGAAGGTCGGAAGCTCGCCCGTGACGTCCCCAAAGCGGTAAAACGCGCCTCTCGGCCCGAGCGTCAGAAGGATCAGCTTGATGCCGTATTCATCGGAAAGCATCTTCGTGCCTTCGGAAGAATCGGTCGTCCCCGTGAGCAGGGGGAGCTCCTCGTCGGAGATTTTCAGGATGTCGACCGAGCTCATCGGCTTTTTCATCATTTCGACGGCTTCCTCTTCGCCGTTCCAAAGGCTTGCCCTGTAGTTGGGGTCATATGTGACAGTCGCACCGGATTCCTTTGCCTTTTTTACGGCATAAAGCGTTGCGGAGCGCGAAGGCTCATCCGTAAGGCTGACGGAGCCGAAATGAAGAAAATGCGTGTCCGACAGTCGGCTTTCGGAGATCTCGTCTTTGCTCAGGAGCGTGTCGGCAAAACCTCTGCGGTAGAAAGCAAAGCTGCGCTCTCCGCCTTTGGCAACGGAGACAACGGCGAGAGTCGTGTTCGCGTCGTCGGAGACAACCATGCCGTCGGCGTTGACGCCGTTTTGTTTCACGGTGTCGACAAGGAGCTTTCCGAACGCATCGTTGCCGACTTTTCCGATGAAGGAAGTCTTTGCGCCAAGACGTGCGGCGGCAACGGCTACATTTGCGGGAGCGCCTCCGGGGAAGGCTGTATATTCGGGGATTCCTGCGTCGGAGATCCCCGTTTGAGTCAGGTCTATCAGTATTTCGCCTATGGCGGTTATGTCGATCATAGTTGACCTCCTGTAAGAATTAAAGTGTGTTGACAAATTTTCTGAAAGCTTCGGTTCCTTTTTCGTCGCGCTTGAAAACACCCGCATCGCGAAGCACCTGCTCAAAAACCAAGCCGACCTCGTTGCGGATAATTTCCTTCGCATTTTGTTCATTGAATTCGGGATGACGCGAGAGGACTTCGAGCGCCCATTCGGCGTGGGAGGCGGTCAAAGGATTTTGCGTCATATCTTCGCCTGCAAGCAGGGATTTTGCAACCGCCTCAAGCTCGTCGGCGAGCCTTGCCGGAAGTACCGCAAGCCCCATGACCTCGATCAGCCCGATATTTTCCTTTTTGATGTGATGGATCGACGGATTAGGATGAAAAACTCCGAGCGGTCTGTCGTGCGTTGTGATGTTGTTTCTCAGCACGAGATCGCATTCGTATTCTTCGCCGTTCATCCTGGCAATAGGCGTGATAGTGTTGTGCGGCACCGAGTCGGTGAAAGCGAAAACGCCGACAGACACATCGCTGTATGAGCGCCAGGAATTGAGCACATGATCGCACGCTGAAACGAGCTGTTTTTTGTTGTTGCTTTTAAGCCGGATGACCGACATCGGCCATTTCACGACCGTTGCTTTGACGTCGGGGGAAGACTTCATTTCAAAGCTGTATTCATCTTTTGCCTCTTCCATGGCGAAAGTGTAGCGACCGCCCTGAAAATGCTCATGGCTGAGGATGGATCCGCCGACGATCGGCAGATCGGCGTTGGAGCCGACAAAATAATGGGGAAACAGCGCTGTGAAATCAAAAAGCTTATAAAAAACGTTTTCGTCGATCTTCATCGGGATATGCTTTTCGTTGAAGACGATACAGTGTTCGTTGTAGTAACCGTAGGGAGAGTATTGCAAAAACCATTTCTCGCCTTTGACGGTGAGCGGAACAGGGCGAAGGTTTTGGCGCGCAGGATGGTGAGAATTCCCGGCAAAGCCCATGTTTTCGACGCAGAGCTGACATTTGGGGTATTCGGTCGATAAACTCTGCCTTGCTTTTGCAATGTCGCGTGGATCTTTTTCCGGCTTCGAGCGATTTATTGTAACGTCAAGGTTTCCGAATTCGCATGAGTATTTCCATTTCAGGTCTTTTTTAATCCTTCCTGCGCGTACATAGTCGGTCTTTTGGCTGAAATCAAAATACCAATCGGTTGCATCTTTCGGGGATTCGGCGTAGTGAGCCGAGAATTTACGAATGATCTCGTGCGGAAGGGGAGTGACGACGCCCATGAGCCTTGTGTCGAACAGATCCCTGCTCGCGGCAGTGTCTTCGATAATGCCTTCTGCGCAGGCGTGATCGATCAGGGGCTTCAGTATCTCGTCAATAGGCTCTCCTTTGTATGAGTCGCTCACGTCTTCCCAAGCGTAGACGTGAAGCATATCCATCAAGATGTTTCTTATGACTGTTTCGTCGGATCTGTCGATCAGCTCGTTTTCTACGGAATAGTCGATAAGTCTTTGAATATCTGTTTGAATCATTGCGTTAACCTCGGTACAGATGAAAACTGTGGGAGAATCGGTTTTGCCGATCCTTCTTTATTGCGATTTACTCAAATTATATTCTACATCAAAACATATTGTTTTTCAAGAGTTAAAAAGAAAAAACGAGCTGTCGTAGCGGGAAGAAAGCAACGAATTTTTCTCTCCAAAGCCGCACAAAGTTTCATTCATGGGTAAAGCATCAAATCGAAGCGTTTTGAAACCATCTGCAAAAAAGTAAAACGAGAAAAATTACGCTTTCAAAAAATATAAAACTTGCAGATCATTCTTGCGTTTCGCGGCTTTCAAGGTTTATCTTCAGATTTTCGTCGACAGTTGCGACGTATGTATAAGCTTCGGGCTCGATGATGGGTGAGCTTGAAAAAACAGTGATCACAGTGCTGCCGGGTTTCGATCCTTTGAATGTGAAAATCACGTCATATCCTGCGCCGCAAAGTTCTTCATGGTCTTCTTTCGCGTAAATATGTTCGCTCGTGTAAGTTATGATCGAGGGGTCTTCGATTTCAACAGAAAACTCCGGTCCGCCGCCGTCAAAGGAGTTGAAGGACAAAACCTGCTCATCTTTGAAGCCCGCTTTTTTGACGACCTCGGTCAGGTTGGCTTTTCCGATTTCAAGTTCAACGTCGTGGGCGGGCATGACGAATTGAAGGTAGAAGCCGTTTTTTTCGTCATATTGCGGCGAGATCTCCGAGCCGTTGAGGTAAAACGTGAAAACGGTGTCGGTAGGGCTTTCGCCGTAAAAGAGTTTGACAGTGGAACCTGCTCGGTAAGAGCTTTTAGCGTTTTTGAAAAAATCTTTTTTGTCGCCGTAGTCGACGCAGTATTTCGCAAAATGGCAGCCGGATGCGCCCGTCAGGAAAACGCCGCCGAGCAACAGAACACAAACGATCCTCGAAAAATGTCGAATCTTTTTCATTTCAGCATTACCCCCCTTGATTCAAAGTATATCATAACGGTAGAGTTTATTCAAGTAAAATTGCGTCAGGCGATCAAAACAAAAATATTCAAGATAGTTATTGACATTTTCGGGATGAAGTATTATAATACATATCGTTGCATGGGCTTGTAGCTCAGTTGGGAGAGCGCCGCGTTCGCAACGCGGAGGTCAAGGGTTCGAATCCCTCCAGGTCCACCAAAGCGAAAACCCCGCCACTGTCGTGACGGGGTTTTCTGAATAGATAATAAAAACCGAAGACTTAAGAATGAATAAAGGTAATTAATCAACAAGGGATTCGAACCCTGAGAGGGTGAGGAGCGTTAAAAAAACAGTCCGGTGGACTGTTTTTAGCTCCGAAGTCCGAAGCGGCTATGCCGCAAGGATGGCAGATTGCGCAGCAATATGCTATCCCTCCAGGTCCACCATGAAAAAACCTCACTTGCAAAGCAAGTGAGGTTTTTTCAATGGTGTTTGCCCTTTTAGGCAAATGTTGAAGCTTTCCATACCTAACTGTTAAATGCAGGATTCACTGTAACAGATTTGCCAATGGACAATTGACAATGGACAATTATTTTGAGCTTTTGACGATTGAGATTAGGAGTTTATTCAGTTCGTTGTAGTCGGAATAAATGCTTGCAATTTTTTCTCGCCCGTTTTTCACGAGCGAGAATTATCAGTCTTTCAGCCATTCGTATTCCTGACGGCAGTCAACAATGTAATCAACCAAAACAACGTTGTCCCTGACTTGATAAAGAATAAGATACCTGCTTTCAACAAACATCTTATGATATTTGTTTTTTGGTAAAAGATCTTCGTCAAGAAACGGATACCGTCCCGGCATTGTTTCAAGAGATCTTAATGCTTCAATGATTGTGTTTTTTGTGTTCTTTGCAGCTTCTTTACTGACGTTTGCAAGAAAAGCAACGTGCGAAGCAATCTGCCGTTTTGCAGTGTCGGAAACAATAACGGTATATTTCATCGCCTATTCTCCTATAACTGCGTCAAGAAAGCTATCAAGTTCATCAAGAGATACACCTGACCTTCCGGCAAGGCGTTCTTCTTCTACGGCGATCAAAGATTCTCTTAACCGGAGCATTTTTTCTCGTTTTTCAAATGCTTCAATATCCATTACAACAAGATCACCTTCACCGTTTTTTGTCAGGAACACGGGCTGCATGGTTGAACGGCAAAGTTCGGCTATCTCGTTATAGTTTTGTCGGATGTTTGCAGAAGGACGAATATTCATAAAAGCACCACCTAATAGTATTATTCTAACCATATTATATCTAAATAATACAATGATGTCAAGTTTTTTTGAAAGGAGTTTTTTCCATGAGCACAATAGGTTTAGATTCGCTGTATTATGCGTCAATAACCGAAAATGCATCAGGCGATGAGACTTACGGCACACCTGAAATACTGGCGAAAGCTATCAAATGCGATTTGTCCGTTGATCTCGCCGAGGCTATTCTCTATGCCGATGACGCTGACGCTAATGATGTTTTGCGAAGAAAAAGGTCTTACGGGAGCGGAGATCGACAGCCACGGAGTGCTTGTTTCTTCGGGCGAAGATCCGGATATTTTCAAAAAGCTTATTGACAGGTCATCATTTGCTTGCTTTTTCGATGGCGTTGCCAAGTTCGATCCTTGCTTTTGCAAACGTCGAATCCGAGAAGGTATATTCTGTCAGGCTCGTTGTTACCTTATGGAGGATTTTATCGGTTTTGTCTTTTCCGATAAGTCCTTCGGCAAGTTTGAGATAGTCGTAATCTTCAACGCCGTTCATAACGCTTTCAAGTCGAAGAGAGCTTCACCGTGGAATCGTAAAAGCAGTGGGAATACACGGACAAAAGGTGGTTTTTAGAGCCGGAGGAAGATATAAAACTTACGGTATCATTTCCCAAATCAGCGCCGCCGATGTTTACAAAAAACAGAATTGCGCTGAAAATCAATGCAAACGTTCTTTTAAAGTTAAAGACCTTTTTTGAAAGCTCAAACATTTTTTCATCTCCTTTGTTTGAATTCGAGTTTTTCAAATTAATCCTACCGTATTCAGTAATGTTATTCAACAAATAAGCAACAAAAATAAACGTAAAATTCTGCCGAAACATTCCAATGTTCTTTGTGTAATATAATTTTTGCAACATTCAAATCACCCAAAGACAATGAAAAAATCCGACTCTATTTTCGAAAAAAGTTAATCAAAAACTATTGAAAATATGTAAAAAACTATGTATAATCAAAGCAAATAAAGGCTGAGAAATCAAATTATTTTCATAAGGATTTCGGAGGTAATTAAATGGCTGAAAGATTTTTTGATATTACAAAAGAAAAACCCGTTCTTCATATGCCTGTCGTTCATAAGCTCAACAAGTGGTATGTCAAAATCACCGACGCACAGACAGACAAACAGTTCACTGAGTATTATATCGGACTGACAGAGGGCGAGCCGAAGTTTTACTATCCGCTTTACTTGTATGAGCTGATCGGAAAACAGGTGAAACTTTCCTGCGAAGACGAAAACGTGCCGGGCAATATTTTTGACGGGATAATTCAGGGCGGAAAAATTGAAGAACACCCCGAGTTATATCCGGATATCTATAAGGAAAAAGACCGTCAGCAGCTTCATTTTTCATCAAGACGCGGCTGGCTTAACGATCCCAACGGACTTTTTTACAAAGACGGAGTTTTCCATTTGTATTATCAGCATAATCCCTTCAGCCCGTTCCATAATGACGTCAACGTAAGCTGGGGTCATGCTACGACGAAAGACTGCATTCATTTCAAGGAATACCCCGACGCAGTACGCCCGTATGACACCGAAACGTCGATAGCTTCCGGAACTGCCATTGTAGATGAATACAATATCTCGGGCAAGGGCAAAGACACGGTAATAGGTGCATATACTGCGCTCAGTGCAAATCAGTATAACGGACGTAAGCCGCTCGGTATCACAAAAGGTCAATATTTGGTTTACAGCCTTGACGGCGGATATTCTTTCAAGCATTTCTTTGATAAACCCTTTATAACCGTTCCGAAAGGCGAACATTGGAGAGATCCAAAGCTTCTTTTCGCGGATGACGGCAATCTTTGCGCCGCCGTGTATGAACGCTTTGAGGACAGGGATTGCATCAGCTTCTACTCTTCAAAAGATTGCGTCAACTGGAAGCTTGAATCCCGCGCGATGGATCTGTTTGAATGCCCCGACCTCTTCCGCATGACCGTGTGCGAAACGGGCGAAAAGATGTGGGTGTTGTATGCCGGAGACGGCTTTTTCAGAGTAGGCAGCTTTGAAAATTACACTTTCACTCCCGTTGTTGAAAATCTTTCGGTAGATTACGGCGATTCGGCTTATGCAGGACAGACGTGGAACTCATATCCCGACGAGGACGTAAGGTTCCATATCTCATGGACGGTCGATTACGGCAAGGACGGCAAGAGCAACATTTTCCTCGAGACGGATAAACCGCATCCCAACCCGTTCAATCAGTCCATGTCTTTGATGTGCAAGCTGACGCTTCATAAAATAAACGGCGAATACAAGCTTTTCAGGACTCCCGCCGGAAAAATCGAAACGCTCCGAACGGGCGAGCCGGAAGTTATCGAAAACATAAGAAACAGCACCGAAAAAATATTGCCCGTCCCGTCTGAAGTTTTGCTTGAAATCAAAGCAAACGAGCCGCTGGAGCTTAAAGTGAACGGTCACGGATTAAGCTATGACCCCAAAGAAAGGTTACTTAAATTCACGAACAGAAAACAGCATAATAAAGAGTACAAACTCCAAGAGGGGAAAGGCTTAAAAATCAGAATGATCGAAGACGTCAAAACAACGGAAATGTTTATTTGCGATGAAATATCCGCAACGTTTTCCGACTACGATGATGGCGGTAAAAAGCTGACGATCGAGTGTAAAGACAGCATTACTGATATGAAGATTCATAAGCTCAACAGCATTTGGGAAACGGAATAACAAAAATCAAGAGGTAGCAAATATGTCAAGAGAAACTTTTTTAGAACAAAACAAAAACGTCCTTAATGAAAGGGATTACAAATTAGTCGAAGGCGCAACGCAAGTTTTACTTAAAAACATTGCGCCAAACGGTGACGGCGTTTTGTGGAATCCCTATAGAGCTATCACACCGTCGCTTCACGTCTGGGAGGGATCAACAAAACCCTGTTTTGCGGGAATATGGAATTGGGACAGCGCATTCCACATGATGGGTGTTTCGAGGTTCGATAAGGAACTTGCGCATGATCAGATGAGAGCTTTTTTCCTTTTCCAAAAAGAAGACGGAATGCTTCCGGACGTAATAACTCATCCGCTGGACGGCTCTGTAAAAATACTTGATAAATATTCTAAACCGCCTGTCTGGGCGTGGGCGCTTGAAAACACGGACAGACGTCAGCCCGACGACGATTTTCTCAAAGAGATGTACCCGAAGCTTGTGAAAAATGAGAGCTTTTGGCGGGCGCAAAGATATAACGAAAAAGACGGACTGTTCTTCTATTCAACATCTATAAAGGACGTAGATCCCGAAACGGGAATAGATCGCTATATGGCGATTTGTTATGAATCGGGTCTTGACGACGCCGTTCGATTTGACGATGGAGTTTTGGAATTTCTCTATCCTATCGACCTTAACTGTTTTATGGTATCGTTTTATAAATCAATGCAGTATCTTGCTTTGAGATTAAATCTTTCGGACGACGCCCAAAAATGGTATGAAAAAGAAAAAGAACTCTGCGAGAGAATTCGAGAAACGCTTTGGAGCGAGGAAGACGAATGCTTCTTTGACTGGAACTTCAAAGAAAAAGACTTTAACCGTATTATCACTCCGGCGATTTTTATGCCATTGTGGGCTAAAGTTGCAACTCCGAAGCAGGCGGCATCTTTGGAAAAAATTGCAAGCGATCCTAAAAAGCTCTATCCGTATATGCCGAGTTTGTCGTTTGATCATCCGAAATATGATCCATTGAATTATGTCGCCGGCGCGGTATGGATGAACGTTGCATATTTCGCAATCAAAGGTCTTTATGACTACGGTTTCAGGAAAACTTCAATGGGTATTAAAAATGCGCTTCTTGATTTGATAGATAAAACCTATCAAAAGTACAATTTCTTCTGTGAAAGCTATAATTCCGAAACTCAAATCGGCAAGGGTGCGGTAGATTTTTCGTGGACGTGCGTTTTCACAATGGAAATGATTTTTGAGATGAAATAAGTATTCGCTAAAAACTCGGCTTGGCAGAAAGGTCTGTCAGGCCGAGCTTTTTCTTTTTTGACAATAAACAATATTAAAAGAACGAATTTTTAAAAAATCCAAAAATACCTCTTGACAAATTAGCCAACGCTAACTATAATGATAAATGGTTAGTTTATGCTAACTGTCTTTGGCCTAACGGTAGAATGGTTTTGCTTTTTGTTAAAAGCAAAAAACCGTAACGCCCGCATTTTTATCGCAAGGTAAAACTGCAACGGTGCAATCGAAAGCTGTTTTCTTCGCCGCAAGCGTGGTGCCAAAGGCGGTTTATATTGTCACCATTGGGTTAGCGAACGCTAACCTGAGAGAACGGAGGGAAAATATGATACCGATTTGTTTAGCGGACCACGGGGAGCCACAGATCATCAAAAAGATCGGCGGCACGCCCGAAGTCAGGCAGCACCTTGAAAACCTCGGATTCAATGTCGGAGGTGAAGTGACGGTCGTGAACGCCTTGGGAGAAAACATCATCGTCAAGGTCAAAGAGTCGCGCGTTGCCATCAGCGACGAGCTTGCAAGAAAGATCATGGTATAATTATTTCAAAAGGAGGAGTATAAAATGAAAACGCTCAGGGACATTAAGATCGGCGAGACCGCAACCGTCGTGAAGCTTCACGGTGAGGGCGCAGTTAAACGCCGCATTATGGACATGGGGATCACAAGAAACACCCCGGTTTATGTGCGCAAGGTCGCGCCTCTCGGTGATCCGATCGAGGTGAATGTCAGAAATTACGAGCTGTCCATCCGCAAAGCCGATGCGGAATTGATCGAAGTCGAGTAAAACATCTGCATATTTTTTCAGTCTGAGGTTAGCGGCGGCTAATCATTCAAAGCCCATCCGGGCAGAAAGGAAGCATAGATTATGGATATAAGAATTGCCCTTGCGGGCAACCCCAACAGCGGTAAAACAACGCTGTTTAACGCCTTGACAGGCTCAAATCAGTTCGTCGGAAACTGGCCGGGCGTAACAGTGGAGAAAAAAGAGGGCAGGCTCAAAAAGTACGACGGGATCATCGTCACCGACCTTCCCGGAATTTATTCTCTTTCTCCCTACACTCTTGAAGAGGTTGTGGCGAGAAATTACCTCATAGGCGAGAGACCTGACGCGATCCTGAACATTATCGACGGTACGAACCTTGAAAGAAACCTCTACCTCACCACCCAGCTCACAGAGCTCGGAATCCCCGTGGTCGTAGCGATCAACATGATCGATGTTGTGAGAAAGGAGGGCGACAAGATCAATGCCGCCGAGCTATCCCGCCGGATCGGATGCCCTGTTGTTGAAATTTCCGCTTTGAAAGGAACGGGCGTCAACGAGGCGGCGCAGGCGGCGATCAATGCAGCAAAGAACGCAAAGACTATCCCTCAGCACAGTTTTTCGGGCCCTGTTGAACACGCTCTCGCGCATATCGAAGAAGCCGTTGTCCACGATCTGCCCGAGGAGCAGCAGAGATGGTACGCCGTCAAGATTTTCGAGCGTGACGAAAAGGTGCTCGAAAATTTGAACGTCCCGGCTGATACTCTCGCCCATATAGAGGAAGACATCAAAGCAGCAGAAAAAGAGCTCGACGACGACGCGGAAAGCATTATCACAAATGAAAGATACATTTACATAGCCGAAGTCATCAAAGCGTGTTATAAAAAGAAAAAAGAACGCAATCTCACAAAGAGCGACAAGATCGACAAGGTCGTCACCAACCGCTGGCTGGGACTTCCGATTTTTGCCGCCGTGATGTTCCTCGTCTACTGGATCGCCATGGTAGGCGTTGGCGCGCCTGCCACGGATTTTACAAACGATAAGATCTTCGGCGACGGATTCCATTTGTTCGGTATGGATGGAGGTTATACAGAGCTTGCCGAGCAATATGGGGATGCTTCAGCGATCGTAGATGGTTACGAGGTCTGGACGGAAAAGAACGGAAGTGCGCCGACGGGAGAGTTTACCTATTCCGTACAGGACGATGAAACGTTGGAAGTTACGGAAGAAACGGCAAGCCTCGCAGACTATGAAGAGGCAAAAAACACCTTGGAGCAGATCGGCGAGGAACCCGATCCCGCCGATTACGGTGTGTGGGTGCCCGGCATCCCGGCGCTGGTGGGCAATCTGCTCGAAAAAATCAACGCCGCCGACTGGCTGCAGGGCCTGATCCTTGACGGTATCGTGGCCGGCGTGGGTGCGGTGCTTGGATTTGTGCCGCAGATGCTGGTGCTCTTCCTGATGCTTGCGTTCCTTGAGGCCTGTGGCTACATGGCGCGAATCGCTTTCGTGCTGGATCGTGTTTTCCGTAAGTTCGGGCTTTCCGGTAAATCCTTTATTCCTATGCTTGTCGGTGTTGGCTGCGGAGTACCCGGCATAATGGCAAGCCGTACCATTGAAAACGAGCGTGATCGCCGTATGACGATCATGACCACTACATTCATTCCCTGCGGCGCGAAGGTGCCCTTTATCGCCATGATGGCGGGTGCGATCTTCGGCGGCAGCCCGTGGATCTCGACTTCTGCCTATTTTATCGGCATGGCGGCAATCGTAGTCTCCGGTATCATGCTGAAAAAGACGAAGATGTTTGCAGGCGACCCTGCACCCTTCGTGATGGAACTGCCCGCCTACCATCTTCCGACAGTCGGAAACGTGCTGCGCAGCATGTGGGAACGCGGCTGGAGCTTCATCAAAAAGGCCGGTACCATCATCCTGCTTTCCACCATCGTGGTTTGGTTCACCTCCTACTTCGGTTTTACCGCAGACGGCTTCCGGATGCTGGCGGAGGATGAGCTCGACAGCTCGATCCTCGCAAAGATCGGCGGCGCTATCGCCTGGATCTTCACACCGCTCGGCTGGGGCAACTGGCAAGCGGCGGTCGCCTCCATTACCGGCCTTGTGGCAAAGGAAAATATCGTCGGCACCATGGGTATCCTGTACGGTGGTGGGGAGCTGACGGCGTGGCAGGCGCTGCACGCAACGTTCACAGGGATCACCGGCTTCTCCTTCCTTGTGTTCAATCTGCTGTGTGCGCCCTGCTTCGCGGCGATCGGCGCTATCAAGCGCGAGATGAACAACGCGCGTTGGACGTGGTTCGCCGTCGGTTATCAGTGCGGCTTCGCGTATGTGATCGCCCTTATGATCAATCAGTTCGGCAACCTGTTTACAGGCAATCTTGCGACAGGCGCGGGACTTGTTGTGAACATCATCGGGCTTATCGCCGCATTCGCGCTGCTTGGGCTGATGGTCTACATGTTGTTCTTTAAGAAATATAAGGAAGCAACTAAACTTACGCAGAAAATGAAAATATAGAAAGGGGCGAAACTCATGTTTGCATGGATCGCAGGCAACGCGGGGACGCTGATTGTTGTTGCAGTTGTGCTCGCTTTGGTCGCAGTTGCCGTGTTTTCTCTGGTAAAGGAAAAAAAGAACAAGAAAAGCTGCTGCACAGGCAACTGCGCATCGTGCCATATGGGATGCCTTGATGAAAAAAAGACTGACTGAAAAAAGAAAGTGGTTTAAAAAGCGTTTTAAGTATTTTCTGTTAAAATAATTAAATAAGGGTGATCGTAGTTGAAAAAATACGATCACCCTTTTGCTTTACTTGTTCTATGAATTTATTTGTTTGAAAACTTCTTCTTGAAAACGTCCTTCGGGTCTTTGAATAGAAGGATGACGACCCAGACTACAAGCCCAAGCGTTACAACGGCAACGCCCAGAAGCGAGTCGTTGAGGATGTCTGCGAATTCCTGGACAAAATATTCCGCTTTAAGTTCTGCATATTCAAAGACGAAATCCATCAGCCACATCAGCGACGCGCCCCAATAGATCAGCGAGAGCGTGCCGAGTTTGTATTTGTCTCTGTTTTCGTTAAAGTACCAGATTATCGTCGAAGCGACTGCGGAGATGACAGTGATGAGTAAAGTCATATCTTTGCCTCCCGTCAGGCTTTGTCGGCGGCTTTGATCTTTTTGATCTTCAGCTGTGCAAAAGCGCAGATCAAGCCCCAGACGGCGGTAACCGTCAATGCCATTGAAACGCCGACGGTCGCCATTTCATGAAGCATCTCCGCCGTGTCCTCCGGGGATGACATCGCGCTCAGGAACGGCGGGAAAGGCACTATCTCTCCATGCCAGAAATGTTCAAACGCAAGCAGTATCACTCCGCCCCAAAGAAGCCCCATAAGCCAGGACAGCCTCTTCGACCAGGTGATGCCGGCTTCATTGAGCTCAAGTCGGGTTTCTCCCGAATGCTCCGGCGCAGTGATTTTCTTCTCCGCTTTTTTTGCCGCAAAGTAAGCTACGGTGACTACGACCGCTTCTGCGGTGGGAACAACAAAACATGCCATAACTATTCCTCCTGTTTCTTTTTCGTCATTATTTTATCACAGCAACACGGTTTTTTCAAGGCAAAAATCAGATTTGGGATTTGTCCTCAAGCTCTTTGCGCGCTTCGAAGACGGAGATGTCTTTTTCAACGGCAAGAGCTTTTATATCTTCAAATTCGATTTTTTCCCTTGAAGTGCAAAAGCCCTCGGATCTTTTTACTGCCACACCGTTTTCTTCGACAAACTCACGTTTCAGGGTGTAACGGCTCGGAGTGTATTTTCTTAAACCGATCGTGGTCGTATGTTTAAAAATCAACGAGGCAAATTTATCGGCTTCGCTGTTTTTGCAAAGAACAGTGAGCATGAACGCGGGTCTGCCCTTTTTCATGACGACGGGCGTGACGAAACAGTCGAGAGCCCCTTCGCTCATCATTTTTTCAACCGCAAAGGCGATCTCCTCGCCCGTGATGTCGTCGACGTTGCAGGAAAGCTCCGTGATGCTGCTGTCCTCATACAAAAAAGCTCTGATGATATTGGCTCTGTCGAGCTCCTTGGTGCCTGCTCCAACGCCCACTTTTTTTACGGAAGTCAGGAGCGGCTCGGGCAAAAATTTGTTCGCGTAATATTTCAATATCGCCGCACCCGTCGGGGTACATAGCTCCGTGTCGACGTCGCTTTTGTAGTAGGGAACATCAAGGAGAATGTTCGCCGTTGCCGGAGCCGGGACGGGCAGCAAGCCGTGAGCGCATCTGACGCTGCCGTTGCCGACGTTTATCGGGGAAGCCGTGACCTTTTCCACGCCGAGCTTTTTGAGCAGAAACGCGCTTGCAGTGATGTCCGCTATTGCGTCGAGCATCCCGAGCTCGTGAAAATGTATCTCGCCGACAGCCGCCGAATGCGCTTTTGCTTCCGCGTCTGCGACGATTTTGTAAATGTTTTTAACGTCTGTTTTTACTTTTTCATCAGCGTTCAGGGAGTCGATTATCCCGAATATATCGCTGAGACCTCTGCCGTGATGATGGTGATGATGGTGAGCGTGTTCGTCAACGTTGTCGGGAGTCTCCTGCATGTCGTTCGCCAGAACGTCAAGATGAACTGCGCTGATGCCGTTTTGCATCTTCTCGTTCAGGACGATTTCGGTTTTGGGAAGGTTGAGCGAATTGAGCTCGGCGACGATTGATTCCCTGTCTTCAAAAAGATCGACAAGCGCCGAAGCTATCATATCGCCCGCCGCACCCATATTGCATTCAAAATAGATATTCATAGTTCACCTATCTGTTGTTGATCATGTTGGCAATATATCCCGCCCCGAAGCCGTTGTCGATATTTACAACGCTGACTCCGGCGGCGCAGGAGTTGAGCATCGAAAGCAGTGCCGCAATTCCCTCGAAGCTCGAGCCGTAGCCGACGCTCGTCGGAACGGCAACAACGGGGCAATCAACGAGTCCGCCTATCACGCTCGCGAGCGCGCCCTCCATGCCCGCAACGGCGACGACCGCTTTTGCACCGGCGAGCACATCCACGTTGTCGAGCAGCCTTTGGAGCCCTGCAACGCCGACGTCATAAAGTCTTTCGACTCTGTTGCCGTAGTATTCGGCGGTCAGCGCCGCCTCCTCTGCGACGGGGATGTCGCTTGTGCCTCCCGTTGCAACGACGATACAGCCCTTGCCGCAGGCTGTGTTTCTTTTTCCGGCAATGCCGATCTTTGAAACGCTGTCGTAAAACAGCTCAATTTCGTTTTTTAAAAACTCCGCCGCTTCGTCGGACAAGCGAGTTATCAGGACGCTGTCGCTTGAGGAGGAGAGGATATGCTTCACTATACCGCAGATCTGCTCTTTCGTTTTGCTCTCGCCCAGGACAACTTCGTTCGCCCCCTGACGAATACCGCGCTGAACGTCGATCTTTGCATAGCCCAGGTCGTCGTATGAATCAAGTCTGATCCTTTCTGCGGCTTCTTTTGCGGAAATATCTCCGCTTTCCACTTTCTTCAAAAGCGCTGTCAGTTCGGTTTTATTCATCAGCTCTCTCCTTTGGATCAAGAAAAACTGCTTCGTAAAACGGCGACAAAAGTTCGATCGTTTCTTCTTCACGGCGGCGAAACAACTCAAGCTCGACTTTCCCGAGTTCAAGCTTCGCAGAGCCGTTGAGGTAACGGACTCTGAAGTTACTGTATCCTGCCTTACGAAGCAGGTCTTCGGCAACTTCCGTTTTCTTCAAAATCTCATCCGTGATCCTCACGCCATAGGGGATCCTTGTCGCAAGGCAGGCGTAAGAAGGCTTGCTTGCGACGGGGAGGTCGTTTTCCTTCGCAATTTGTCTGATTCTATGCTTTGACAAATTGCACATCCTCAGCGGAGACAGGACTCCGAGCTCCGAAAGTGCGGCAAAGCCGGGTCTGTCGGCGATGTCGTCGGAGGCGTTTGTCCCGTCAAGCACGGCTTCAAATCCGTCGGCTTTCGCACATCGGATGATGGCTGAAAAAATCTTTTTCTTGCAAAAATAGCATCTGTTTTCGGGATTGCCCGCAATCACCGGATCCGCCGTAACGTCAAGCTGTATTATCCGGATCTCGACGTCCAGAAGCTTTGCAACCTCGAGCGCGTCGTCAAGCTCGAACTGCGGCTGAAATTGTGTTTTGACGTAGTATGCCTTGACTCGCTTTGCATATCTTTTTGCAAGCGCCAGCAAAACGGAGGAATCCACTCCGCCGGAGAACGCCACTGCAACTTCGTCATGTTGTTGAAAAAAAGCGATATGATCCATTACATTCACCGTTGTAACCAAACGCCGTTTCTGTCCAAAACAATATTATTTTATTCTTCAAATTTCTCGCGGTTTATCCAAAGCCCCAGCGCGGGGTTAGGGATAAAGTAGATCTCCTCGCCGTCAACTTCATTGTATCCGTATTGAAGTTTTTCCGGGTCGTATTTTTTCACCGTTTCGTCGTAGTCCGCCGCAAGGAAACCGACCGATGCGATCTCTTCTTTCGTGATTTTCTTTACTGCGTATGTGATCGAAAACCTGCCGTCGGATGAGCCGTGGATAAGGTGCGCCGCCGCGCCCATGTTTTCGCGCAGGTCCTCGTTTTCGGGCTTTTTAAATTCTTCAAGCGTGTTAAGACGGCCTTTGTAGCCGTATTTCCGGATGAGCCGGTCAACCTTGTCGT
This sequence comes from Clostridia bacterium, assembly GCA_017454815.1. Taxonomy (GTDB): domain Bacteria; phylum Bacillota; class Clostridia; order Oscillospirales; family Acutalibacteraceae; genus SIG575. The sequence continues at coordinate 19,200 of JAFTCG010000084.1, read as the reverse complement.
CCTCGCCGAAGCGTTCCACGCCGGGAGCGAGAATTATCAGCTCGCCGCCGTCCGCCATAGCCATCCTTGTGCGGTAAACCGCCTTGTTGCCAAGCCACGTGCTCTGGAATTCCTCGGGGTCAAGGTAGACCACGCATTTTTTAAGCCCGTGTTCGACAAAGTCGATGTTCTTCTGCTGGGCAAGCTTTACCGCCTGCGAAAGGCATTCTCTGCCCTCTCCGATGAAAAGGCCGTGAGTCTGTATTCTTCCGCCGGGAGCGGTCGTGACCGTCAGCACGAACATTATCGGACGTTCGTTCAAAAAGTGTTCCATGCCGTAATCGAACATCCTGCGAACGGGAGTGTGATCCTTGCCCATCATGCGCTCCATTCCGTAGACTGCGCCGATCATGTGCGATCTGTTGATCATCTCGCTGCCGCCCACGCCGACAAAGAGGTTTTTGGCGTGGTTTGCCATACCGATCACTTCGTGCGGCACGACCTGGCCGGGGGAGATGATGAGGTCATAGCTTTCGTCCATGACGAGCCTGTTGACTTCGGCGGAAACCGATTCGTTCCAAAGGCCTTCAGTGATGTCTCTGATAAAGCTTGCAGGGATCTCGCCGAGTTTTACCACGTCCGTGCGCCAGTTGTGGACGAGCATCCTATCGAACGGAACGTCGCCGAACATCGCTTCCCACTGGGCCCCGGTCATCGGAACGTGCGTGCCAAGGGCGGGGAGTATGTCGACCTGTACGCCTCTGTCCGCCAGCGCGTGGTAATACACGTTTGTGATGTATCCTGCGCCGGAATGGAAACGGGTGAAATCGGGCGGTAGGATGAGGGCTTTTTTCAGCTCCCTGCCTTCCAGCGAGGCAATGAGAGCCGACCTGATTTCTTCCTGCGTCAGCCCCGTTTCGGATGATGCGGTCAAATATATATCTTTCATAATCAATTCTCCAATATGAAACGTTTTATCGCTTTTGCGACGCCGTTATTGTCACAGCTGTCGGTGACATAGTCCGCCGCTTTTTTGACCTCGTCGTCCGCGTTTCCCATGGCAACGCCGATCCCGGAAGTCTTCAGCATGGAAATATCGTTGAGGTCGTCCCCGAACGACATAGTCTGCCCGATCGGGATGCCGAGATAGACGGCAAGATTTTTGAGAGCAGTGCCTTTTTCGGCTCCACGGCTGTTGAACTCAACGTTGTTGACGATCGCGCTCGTCACGATGAGGTCCGGGAACTCTTTGGGAAACTCTTTGAGCATCTTATCGCGAAGCTCCATGTCCCGAAAGAACGCCTGAATCTTTTGCACGTCCGACGACCGTTCTTTCAAACATTCCTTCAAATCGGGAACGGGCGTTCGCAGATTTCGTATCATTTCAAGGCTGTGGACGTTTGCGGCAAACAACTCTGCCTGATCATAAAGCTCCTTAGTCATCCAGCCCCAGCCGCCCTGGAAACAGTCGTAGATCACCGGCAGCTCGTCCAGCCGCTCCATGACCGAAAGCGCGAGCTCCAGCGGTATATCGCAGCTGCATACGGTCTTTTGGTTTGCGACGTCAAAAACCTGTGCGCCGTTGATCGAAATAACGTAGTTGACAAAAGGAAGCTCGCGGATCACCTGCGGCATACCGCGGTAAAACCGTCCGGTGGCGGGAACTATTTCAATTCCCGATCCCGCCGCACGCTCAAGCGCAGACCTGTTTTCCGCCGACAGTTGTTTGTCGGAGCCCAGCAGAGTGCCGTCGAGGTCTAAAGCGATAAGCCTTACGTTATGCATTGTAGTTGGTCGCAGAGGTGTCTCCGCCGTGTCCTGTCCAGTTGGTGTGGAAGAATTCTCCCCTGGGAGCGTCGGTTCTCTCATAGGTGTGCGCTCCGAAATAGTCGCGCTGTGCCTGAAGAAGGTTTGCGGGTAAGCGTGCCGTTGTGTAACCGTCGAAGTAGCTCAGCGCAGAAGTCATCGCCGGTGCCGGAACGCCGTATTTTACTGCGGCGGCGGCAACCTCGCGCCATGCGGGAACAAGCTTCTCGATCGTTTCCTTGAAATAAGGAGCGAGGATAAGGTTCTTCAGATCGGGATCGTTGTCATATGCTTCCTTGATCTTGCCGAGGAATACAGAACGGATGATGCATCCGCCGCGCCACATCAGCGCAATACCGCCGTAGTTGAGGTTCCAGCCGTAATGCTGCGCCGCAGTGCGCATGAGAGCGTAACCCTGCGCATAGGAAATGATTTTTGAGGCAAACAATGCCTGTCGGATAGCTTCCACCATCGCCGCCTTGTCGCCCTCAAATTCGGGTATTCTGCGCTCGAACACCTTGCTTGCTTCAACTCGCTCGTCCTTCATCGCCGAAAGGCATCTTGCAAAGACGGATTCGCCGATGAGCGTCAGCGGCACGCCCTCGTCGAGAGCGGCAATGCCCGTCCATTTGCCCGTACCCTTCTGGCCGGCGGTGTCAAGGATCTTTTCAGCCAAAGGTGCGCCGTCCGTATCCTTGAAGCCGAGGATGTCGCGGGTGATCTCGATAAGGTAGCTGTCGAGCTCCGTTTCGTTCCATTTTTTGAACGTCTCGTGCATCTCCTCGTAGCTCATGCCCAGCAGATCGCGCATGAGCTGATATGCTTCGCAGATAAGCTGCATATCGCCATATTCGATGCCGTTGTGTACCATCTTAACAAAATGACCTGCGCCGTTTTCGCCGACCCAGTCGCAGCAGGATTCTCCGTTCTCGACTTTTGCGCAGATGCCCTGGAAAATGGGCTTCACATAAGGCCAAGCCGCGGGAGATCCGCCCGGCATCATGCTCGGGCCATTCAGAGCGCCTTCTTCGCCGCCGGAAACGCCCGTGCCGATGTAGAGCTTGCCTTTTGATTCAACGTACTGAGTTCTGCGGATCGTGTCGGGGAAGTGGGAGTTGCCGCCGTCGATGATGATGTCGCCGTCGTCCAGAAGCGGCAGCAAAGTGTCGATCATGCCGTCGACAGAAGCTCCTGCCTTGATCATCATGAAAACCTTGCGGGGTTTTTCAAGATTCGCAACAAGCTCCTCAAGGCTGTGACAGCCGATTATGTTCTTGCCGCTCGCGCGGCCGTTAATAAAGTTGTCAACTTTTGAAGTGGTGCGGTTGAAAACCGCAACAGTGAAACCTTTGGACTCCATGTTCATGACAAGGTTTTCGCCCATTACCGCAAGTCCGATCAAACCAATATCAGCTTTTTTCATAATTTTCAAAACTCCTTTTATCTTTGTACGCGGGCGTTGCCCTTGTAGATGTCCCATACCTGTTTTTCGTCCGCCGGTTCGGCGTAGTCGTTGAGACTGCTCGCCGCCAGCACGCCGGACGCCCAGCCGAACTGAAGCCATTTGTCCGCAGTCCAGTCGTTGAGGATGCCGTAAAGCAGGCCTCCGGAAAATCCGTCGCCGCCGCCGATTCTGTCCATGACCTGTATCGGTCTGGGCTCTTCAACGTACCAGTTACCGTCCGCCCAGAGGATCGCGCCCCAGAGATGCTCATTGGCGGAGATGACCTGCCTGAGCGTGGTGGCATACGCTTTTGCCTGAGGATATTTTTCCCTGACCTGATCGATCATAGTCTTGAAACGTTCGATCTTGGACGTAAGATCTTTACCGCCCGATTCGGGGCCCTTGAATCCGAGACAGAGCTGGAAATCTTCCTCGTTGCCGACGAGGATATCTGCGACAGAGGCGATCTCGTGGAAAGCTTTGCTAAGCTCTTCCTCGCGGCCTTTCCAGAAAGTGGCGCGGTAGTTCAGGTCGAAGCTGACGAGCGTGCCGTATTTTTTTGCGGCTTTCGCAACCTCGAGGCAGCACTTTGTCGTGTCCTCGCTCATGGATGCGATAAGCCCGGAAAGGTGAAGAATGCTGACGCCCTCCTGACCGAAAATTCGGTCAAGGTCGAAATCGTCCGCCGACAGAGTTCTGCCGACTTCGCCTGCACGGTCGTTCCACACTCTCGGAGCTCTGAGGCCGAATCCGGAATCGGCGATATTGAACTGATGGCGGTAACCCCAGGGGCCGCCCTGTTCAACGTCTTTGCCTTCAAAGCGGATGTTGCGCGCCCGAAGCTGACGCTTGATGAAGTCCGCCATCGGCGAGCCTTCGACGAATCTCGTCATGACAAGGCATTCTTTTCCGAGGCTGGACGATACGTTGAGGACGTTGCTCTCCGCCGAGGTCGCCTGCAGGTAAAACAGGTTGCTGTTTTGTACAGCCATCCGATCCTGCGGGGTGATCCTCAGCCCCATGCTGGTTACAGTGGCGATTGCATATTTTTTCATAACTTACACTCCTTTACACGCCGCTTTTTGCGGGAAGATCGCCTTTGATCTATAAGGTCTGATATAACTTGCTAATTTTATCATATTTTTGTGCAGAAATCAACCTTTTGCAATGCGGAAAATTGCCACTTGAATATATTTTTGTTTTTGATTATAATTTTGTCGGAACAGATGAGTTAAGGAACGGAGGGGGAACATGAAAAAAATACTTGCAATCCTGACCGGCGGCACGATCGGAAGCAAAAGCACAGGCGGAGTTCTCGACACCGGAGAAAATCACGCCTTGAGGCCGCTCGAATTCTACAACAGATTTTTCGGCGAAGAAGTATCTTTTGAGACCGTTATGCCGCTGATGACGCTCAGCGAAAACATGAGCCTTGACAAACTCGGCGTTATCCTGAAAGCTATTGAAGAAAATAAGGACAGGAAAGACATTTCGGGAATCATCGTTACGCACGGATCCGACACATTGTCCTACACTTCCAACATTGCGGGGATGCTGTTTTCAAAGGCTGAGCTTCCGATAGTTTTCGTCGCCGGCAACAAGGAGCTTTCGGACGAAAGCGGAAACGGATCAGTCAATTTCAAAAATGCCGTTGACTTCATCAGCTTTTCGGGTGAAACGGGCGTGTTTGTTTCGTGGTCGAACGAAAAAGAAGATAACACGGTTTTTTCTGCGACGAATATCTGCGAAGCGGATAATTACTTCGACCGGTTTTCGCCGTATAACGGCAAAGCCTTCGGGAAAATCGAAGGCGAAAGCTTTACAGCCGAAAGCAGGGGAGAGGTCTTCGGCTTTGATCCGGAGAACGTCGACCTGATGCTGAAAAATAAAGTATTGCTCATAAAGCCGTACCCCGGGCTTGATTACTCCGCTTTTGATCTGTCAAAATACGCCGCAGTTATGCATTATCTTTACCATTCTTCTACCGCCTGCGTTGAGGGAGAGGACGCTTCGATTCTGGATTTCATCGACAAATGCGAAAAAAGCGGCGTCAGGGTTTTCATAGCCCCGCTGAAAAAATGCAGCGGAAAGATCTATTCTTCTCTTGAAAGAATACTGAGCAAGGATCACGTCGAGGTTTTGTACGATTGTTCGATCGAAAGAGCGTACGCTTACGCTCTGCTCGAAGTCAACACAACGACACCTCGTGAGGTCGGAAAAAAGCAGGGCTGATCAGACCCTGCTTTTGCTTTTGTCAGGAAGATTTATCCTGCTTTTTGTTTTTGAAGTACGGTACGATCCTGTCGAAAATCAGGTTTCCGAGCAGAACGCAGATTATTCCCGCAATAAGTCCCGTGACGATCCCGCAAAGGACGTCCGTCGGGTAGTGGTCGTGGACGTAGATCCTGCTGAAACCGGTCAGCAAAGCGACAATGGTTGCAGGGATCGCCAGCTTGTATTTTTTGAAATACCACAGCACAAACGTCGGAGCAACGCACGCGCCCGTATGGCCGGACGGGAACGACAGAGTTCCGGGGGTTTTTAAAAATGACGGCCTGTAGAGCTCGTCGTTGAAAACAAAACCGTTTGTCCATTCGTAGTTGAACGGCCTTACCCGAAGGAAGATATGCTTGAGAATGACCTCGTTGAGCAGAGAGGAGATCCCGACCGCGAGCGCAACAAGAAAACCGATTTTTCTTGTTTTCTTGAAAAACATCAGGATGATCGCAAGAACAAACCATGGGATCGCGAAATCTCCGAGCCATGAAAAAGTGCCGAGAATAACGTCGAGAAAACCGCATTTCATTTTTTCCGCAAATTCAAAAATCGCACGGTCAAAGTTTTCAAATATCGACCAGTCAATGCCGAGAAGGAACATATATGTATACACGACCTTTCTTTTTTTATTTAACAGGAAACTTCTCGTTTCCTGATTAAATAAAAAGATTTTTAACACCCGCCGACTATGCCCTTCGGGCAACGGCGATGGCGGGATCGAAAGCGTGATCCTGCGTCGCAGACGCTGCGCGCAGGCGCTTTTTTACAATTATACTATTGCGGCATTGCAGTTGTCAACAGAATATGTGATGAAGGCTGAAAAAAATACCGCAAGTTTTCCGTGAAACCTGCGGCATTGAGTCAGTTTTCCATCTGCTTTCCGAGGAATGATGCGGCGACTTGGGTGAGCTTTATTTCCGTCTGCGTCGGCAAAGTCCCGTCCTCGGGCGCGAGCAGCACTACGGCCCCGGAAACGTCTCCGCTGCCTATGATCGGGCAGGCGACAGATGCAAGTCGGTCGACGCCCTCAGCGGGGTACAAAGCATCTTTTGAAGATTGGGCGATGAAATTCGTCCTGTCCTCCATGATGTCCTCAAGCTCCGGGCTGACGCGCCTGTCAACGACCTCCTTTTTCGGAAGCCCCGAGCATGAGATAACGTGGTCGCGGTCGAAGATGAGAACGGGCAGGTTAGTGCTCCTGTTGAGGACTTCGGCATATTGCTTCGCGATGTCAAAAACCTCGCCGATCGGCGAATATTTTTTAAAAATAACCTCCCCGTCGCTCGCAGTATATATCTCCAGCGGGTCACCCTCGCGGATGCGCATTGTTCTTCTGATTTCTTTAGGGATGACGACTCTGCCGAGATCGTCGATCCTCCTGACAATTCCTGTTGCTTTCATAAATAATCTCCTTGCTTTACATATTTGCACTGTTAGTATCTGTAAAACAAGGAGATTTATACTTTTTTATTTAATGTACCAATAATCGTACTGAGCGCAAGAAATATCTCTTTTTATGTTGTAATGCCTCTATTTATGTGTTATCATTTTATTATCAAAATCAAAAGGGAGAAAAAGTATGAGTATTTTTGAAAGTTACAAACATTGCTTTTCGCAATCCAAGACAATACAGTTCAGCTTGATTCCTGAATTTGAAACAGCAGATAATCTTGAAAAATTCAATATTATTACCGAAGATCAGAAGAAAGCAGAAAAATATAAAGTTGTCAAAGAAGTATTTGATAAATGCCATAAAATGTTTATCTCGGAATGCTTGGACAAATATTCGACAGACAACGGTATGAGCGTCGAAGATTTGAAAAATAAATATCCGATGTTGACTTTCAAATGCGCAAAGCATGATATTGTAAAGGACAGGCGTTATTCCAAACCGTCATTTTCTTTCCACGTCCCCATCACAATGAACTATGCTGTTGACAACAAATATCCCAAATTCAATGAAACTTCGCAATGAGTTAACTCAAAAGGCGATTGCTCGTGAATGTGCTGCATGGATCAAAGAAAAAGTTAAATTCAAATCTAATGTCACAAATGAAAACATGGTCGGGTTTATTACTTTTGATGTGATTAGTTATATGCCGCTTAATGGATTTACTACGGTTGACTTGGGCTGTGAACGTGGTAACAATGTGTATAACTATATTCAGAAGACGGAGGAGATCCAATTTTCAAGGCATTATCTTGATCTGTTTAATGATTTATGGAATGATTCCGAAAAGTTGCAGGACGTCACAGATGAAGTGATAGAAAGCATAATCATCATATAATGAACATCAGAACATAGCAACACATGCCCGCATGGAAAGATCCGTGCGGGTTGTTCATCATCTTTGAACCAAGAAAGCACCTGCAATGCAGGATGACGCTTTCGATTCCGCCATCGCCGATACCTGAAGAGCAAAGCCGGCGGGCGTTATACTTTTATATTTAACAGGAAATAATCGATTCCCTATTAAATAAAACAGCAACCGGAAACCATAGCGAAATAGCTCATGTGTGCTTTATGAAAAAACACATTTGTAACACTATGTTCACATTTATGCAATAATTCAGTAAAAAACAGAGAGTAAATAATAGTTAGTGAAATATTTAACAATAGGCGGGATTCTATGAGTAACGGGCAAAAAGATACGCTCAATGAGATTTATGCAAAAAAATTTTTAAAAATAAGAGATTCGGCAGCTTTGAAATGTGAATCGTTAGGGAAAAATGTTAAAAAAGCAAAAATCGTTACGGCGATAGTGTTTTTACTGTTTACAGTTTTGGCTGCCTGTTTATCAAGAGCTACGGGAGCAGTCACGTTCTGGCTGACGTTATGGATAGTTCTGATTTTTGTACTTGTGTTCACCTTTATTATCATAGACTATAAACTTCATATCTTAAAAAACAAATGGATCGTTTATCTCAACAATGACGAACAGTTGGATTTCGATGAAGAATTTGAAGAAGATGATGACGACGAGGAGGATGAAGAGGAATGAAAAACGTTCTGAAAATTTACATAAACGATCTCAAAAAAATCTTCACAAACTCAATGGCGATCATTCTTGCGGTCGGAATACTTGTTTTGCCGTCGCTTTACGCCTGGTTTAACATTTACGCAAACCATGATCCTTACGGCAGCACCGGGCAAATGCAGATCGCCGTTATCATTGAAGACGAGGGATATACTTTCAAGAATATTGAAATCAATGTTGGAGAAGAAGTAAGGAAAAGTCTTGAAGCAAACGACCTGATAGATTGGCAGTTTCTTTCAAAAGATGAAGGCATTGAAGGCGTAAAATCGGGCAAATACTACGCCGCCATCGAAATACCTGCAACTTTCAGCGAATCGCTTACGAGTATTACTACTTCCGATTTCAAGCGTCCTGAAATCACCTACTACGCGAACGAAAAGAAGAATGCTATCGCCACAAAAATAACTGACAAAGTCGTGCAGACAATTCAGACTCAGGTCAACGAATCATTCATCACTACTATCATTGACATTATCAACAGTCTTCTTAAAACGGTGATCGAAGAGGCAAATGATTCTCCGGACGGCGGTGCAGTTAACACTATACTCAATCAGATCGATGCCGCCAAAGAAAGCGTCAAGTCTATCAGAAGTACTGTCGAAGCGTTTTCAAGTATTATTAAGATTACGAAAAACATTGAGAGCACTTTTTCCAACGAAAGAGTTAAAAAACTGCTTGACGACACCAATGGGACAATAAAAAGCACCAACGAACTGATTTCACTAACGAAAAATATGGTTTCGTCCATCACTTCATCGCTTGACAGCGCGCTTGACGAAAGCCATTCCGAAGCAACCGAGTTGATCGCGACTATTGATAAGATCGACTCCTTGTCCTCCGGAGATGCGGCTGCTGCCCTTCAAAACTTCAAAAAGGTTATCGATCAGCAGACCGGTAAATATGACGTTCTTCTTTCTTCGCTGAATCAGATCAACGGTGCATTGCCGGTAAAGCTTTCGTCCTTGTCGTCTTTGGCGGACGACCTGAGCGGTATCAATGATTCGCTGAAGAGTATTTCTTCAACACTGGATTCGGCGACAAACTCAAAAGCAGGCAAAAATGCTTTGCGGCAGATTTCGTCTGAGCTCAAGAACATCGACGGATCGGTAACAAAGGTCAAACAGCAATACAAAGATACCGTCAAACCTGCGCTCGACAACAATATGACTTACCTCGTCGGCGTACTCAGCGATATCTCATCTATCATTGATGCGATAGGAACAAATGAAGACGTACCTACGCTGATAAAAACGATAGACGATTCCGTTGATTCGGGAGCAGACATGATAAACTCATTTATGAGTCTGCTTGACGGATGTGAAAAACAGCTTGACGACCTGTACAAAAAAATAAACAAGCTTTCGGACAGTGAGCTTGTGAATATGATCTATAACCTCACTTTCAACAACTCCGATAAACTCGGTGAATTTGCTGCCTGTCCCGTTATCATCAATACTAAAAAAATATATGCTATCGACAACTACGGCTCTGCAATGGCTCCGTTTTATTCCACGCTTGCCGTTTGGGTCGGCGCAGTCATTCTTGTTGCGATAATGAAGACAAAAGTCAGACACAGGAAGACACTCGGTTACACTCAAACTCAGGAATACTTCGGCAGAGGAATGACGTTTTTGACGTTTTCCGTCGTTCAGGGGCTGATAATCTGTCTTGGCGATCTTTTCGTTCTAAAAATGCAATGCTATCATCCTTTAATGTTCGTGCTTGCAGGCATATGCGCTTCGATGATATTCACAGTTTTCATCTATTCGCTCGTCTACGCATTTGAGGATATCGGAAAAGCCATCGCCGTCATATTGCTCGTGCTTCAGATAGGCGGTTCGGGAGGAACTTTCCCGATAGACGTCACCCCGAAATTTTTCCAGACAATACATCCGTATCTTCCGTTTACATTCCTTGTCAATGCCTTCCGTGAATGTGTTTGCGGAACGTGGGGCAACGATTACATGATCGATTTGCTGAAACTCAGCACATATATCCCGATAGGTCTTATTTTCGGACTTGTGATTTCAAAAGCGGTCAGAAAACCCATAAGCTTTTTCGGCAAAAAGCTGAAAGAAACAGAAATTCTTTAACACAAAAGTACCTTGACGTTAGTGTTGAATGGCGTGTGTATTTCCGGGACGATGGGTTGACAGATAACTTCCTGGCTGTCACTTTGTATCGTGACGACATAGAAGCATTGCGTGATTACCTCAACAGTGTCAGAAAGAAATAAATACAAAATACCGTGAGGTGATTTTTGTGGATAAATTTACGGAAATAAAAACAGAATACGAAGGTATGGTTGACTTCCTGAACGCTTCACTGCCCGATGAGCAGCATGGTGAGGCGTTGATGCTGTATTACCTTGCGGCAACGCTCAAGATCTGGGGAAGCAATTATCTTTACTCTCCGGATTACAAAACGCTTCTTTCCTGCATTTCGGGAAAAGATTATACGATCGAGCAGGTCGTGACGGCAATGGGCTGTTGCGGCGATGAAGAACGTCTGCTTGCAGTTCCTGATTTCTTTGATAAACTTGTCAAAAAAGACGCTGAAAACTCAAGCGATCTGGCTTCCTCGTTCATAGAAAAACTCAACGATATCCTTTTTGCTTCTGCGACGATAAACGGCGACTTCACCGTTGAGGAGGCAAACTGCCTTTCGCAGATCATCGGCGCTCTGCAAAGGCGTGCGTTGAGCGGAGGTGTGAACGTTGGCAGCTCGCCCGACTACAGCTTGAAGATTACCGAGAAGAAGGAAGACAGCTATCTTCAAAACGACGCTCTTACGCAGGCGGCAAGAGATAGCGTTACCCAAAAAACTGAGAATAAACCGGCTCCCGAGCCGATAACAATAACCGTCCATCTGACGGCTGACACGAGCAATGTCTCTTCTGTATCTGACGTTCAGGCAGAGCCATCGGCAGAAGCTCCGAGCGTGTCACGTCCAAGTGAAAACGAAAGCGAAACGCTCGAAAATCTGCTTGCTGAACTTGACGGGCTTGTCGGTCTTGAAGGCGTAAAGCAGGACGTTCACAGTCTTATGAATTTCATAAAAGTTTCTCAGATACGCCAAAAACGTGGTATGCACGTTCCGACGATCTCATACCATCTTGTGTTTACCGGCAACCCCGGCACGGGCAAAACGACCGTTGCACGTCTTGTTGCAAAATTGTATTATCAAATGGGAATTCTTCCTCAGGGGCAGCTTGTTGAAACCGACAGAAGCGCACTTGTTGCAGGTTATCTCGGACAGACTGCGATCAAAACTCAAAAGGTGATCCAGGAGGCAATGGGAGGAGTCCTCTTTATTGACGAAGCATATTCTCTTGCAGGAGAGACGGATGACAGCTACGGAAAAGAAGCTATCGAAACTATCCTCAAGGCGATGGAAGATCACAGAGACGAGCTTGTTGTTATCGTCGCCGGATACACGGGACTGATGCACAAGTTCATCGAATCAAACCCCGGTCTTTCTTCACGCTTCAGCAAGTATTTTGAATTTCCCGACTATTCGGGCGACGAGCTTCTTTCCATATTCAACCGGTTCTGCCAAAAGAACGGATATTCTCTCGATGACGAAGCAACTGCCCTGCTCAAAGAACAGTTTGATTATTTATTTGAGGAAAGAAACGAGCATTTCGGAAACGCAAGGACTGCGAGAAACATATTTGAAAAAGCTATCAATGCGCAGGCAGACCGCATAGCTTCGCTTGACAATATTTCCGACTCGGATTTAGAGATGATAACCGCAGATGACATCGTGTCTGCAACGGGAGGTATCGCCTGATGAGAGTTCAGAGCTTTTACGATTGGCTTTTGCGAGAAGTCGCCACGTGCAAAATGGCGCTGGTGGGACTATATGAGCAGAAGGATAAGCTCCTTTATATGGAAGCTCCGCCGATACGCAGACGGTATATGGAGGCAATAGGAAACTTTGAGGAAAGCGTACTTGAAGCGGAGCTGGAGGTTTCATTGCTACGCAGAAAAATCGAACTGATACAGATTTCGATCAACCGCCGTGAGCCGATAGATATGCAGGCGATCGAGGCGGCTCTGGAAGCGGAGAAATCCCGGAAAGTCTCCGAGCTTGAAGCGGGTGACGCTACGCTCAACGAACTGCCGCAGCTCAGCGAGCAGGAAGAACATACGCTTCAACGGCTGTACCGTGAGATCACTTCAGCGTTTCACCCTGCAATGAATCCCGACATCACCGAAACGCAGAAAGAATTGTATGAAAAAGCTCAGCAGGCATATCGCCTGCAGGACGTTGAAGCGATGAAACTCATTTATGATATGCTTTTCGCTCCGGCGGAATTGTCCGGGCTTGAATTGGCGACGCAGGACAGTTATCCGTCTGCTCAGAAACTCAAGGCAGAATTCAAAAAATTTGTGTCGGCGCTCTCCACGGACTATAAGCTGGCAAAGACGCTTTATTCGTGTTTTATGCCGTTGGAAGAGGACGCTGTCGTTCTCGATTCCCTTGAAACGTATAACGCTCAGAGAAAAGCCGTTGAGGATGAGATAGTAAGCATAAAATCGGGTTTTCCTTTCAATGCGGTCGAAACGCTCAATGACAAATCCAAAACCGAAGAGTATCTTGCGGAACTGCGTCTTCGCGCAAAGCAGTGTGAAACGGAAAAAGCACAGATAGAACAACGTATAAATGAACTGATTGAAGGTGTAACAAATGGCTGAACATCAAATTCAGGAAACCGGTCAGGCGCTGCGCTCCGGCTTTTTTGACCGCGATGCATTCAAACAAAAAGGCAGGTCTGTGCTTGTTTTGAAAACAGCTGTTGCCGGTTTGTATTATCACGTTGACAGCAACAGCGATGAGGGACGTGAGCTGCTCGAAAACCTCACTCCGGGGACAGAGCTTCATCTGTTTCGTGACACAGACAACGAGCACGATCAATGGGCAATTTCTGTCTATACTACGGACAATCGGGAGCTTGGTTACGTTACACGTTTCAAGAACGAAACGATCTCACGCCTGATGGATTACGGCAAGGTGTTTCACGCATACGTTGACGAACTGCCGGAATCGCCGAAAGATTTTACGGAAGAGCGAAGAACGCGCACCCCGACAGAGGACTATAAACTCCCGTTCTCGATATATATGGATGATTGATGATTTAACACTTTAATTAAAGAGGAACGCAAAAAATGAACAAACATCTTTACTCGAAAGCTGTTTTATGAAACACGTCAGAATTGTCGGTATACACGGGAAAACTTACAGTGGATATGTAGATACATATTTGCCACCCCAGGATAACGATGGGCAAGAGGGTATCGGCATCGACACAGGATATTGGTTTGATGAATGCGATATAAGGCATATTGAAATAATTGAATAAAAGTATGCAATGCAAACGAAAAAGGACAGAGAGATTTCCGCCCTTTTTTGCTTAGTATGACGGGCATGCCGACAAATCCGTCGGCGTTTACGTCGCCGCGGACAGCCGCATACGCTTCTTAAATTCCGGCAGATTTTAGAAATTGATAAAGATCTGCCGAATTTTTATTGACTTTTCTTTTGCTTTCATTTATAATAATAACATATATTGAAGCGTTTACGTCATGGGGGTACTTATATGGAATATATCCATCGCCATTTAGAAGAAAAAGTTTTGTCTTTGTCAAAATTCTATTCGGCTGTTTTGATTACCGGGCCACGTCAGTCAGGTAAGACCACCATGCTCAAAAGGCTTGCCGAAAAAGAAAAAATCGGGCGTGAATACGTGACGTTAGATGATTTGTCTGCACGCGAGATGGCAAAAAACGATCCGGCGATGTTTTTGCAGTTGCATAAACCGCCCGTTTTGATCGACGAAGTACAATATGCGCCGGAGCTTTTTACCTATATAAAGATCCATATTGATAAATATCATAATCCCGGTGATTTCTGGATGACCGGCTCGCAGATCTTCCGCCTTATGCAAGGCGTGCAGGAGTCTTTGGCAGGTCGTGTCGCGCTGCTTCATATGTCACCTTTGTCACAACGTGAGATCGACGGCAGGTCGGCGCTCCCATTCTCAACGAATTTTGATTTGTTGGTTTCGGAAAGCAAACAAACTGTTCCGATTTCAACGCCGGAGATTTACGAGCGGCTGTGGAAAGGCAGTATGCCGGGTATCGTCAGCGGCCTTTTTCCGGATCGGGAGATCTACTATTCGTCTTATATTTCCACATATATCGAACGTGACGTTCGTGAGCTTTCGGGTAACATCGACGCACTCAGATTCAACCGTTTTGTCACGGCGATGGCAGCACGGGCTGCGCAGATGCTGAATTTCAGCGCAGTTGCCGAGGACGCAGATGTCGATATACAGACTGCTAAAGCATGGACAAATATTCTTGAAACGCTGGGCATAATTTTCATGCTGCATCCTTATTCCAACAATGTGTTAAAACGAACGATCAAAACGCCAAAGGTTTACTTTTATGACACCGGTCTTGTCTGTTTCCTGACGAAGTGGTCGTCCCCGGAAACTGCCGAAAGCGGAGCCATGAACGGCGCATTGCTTGAAAACTACGTGGTTTCGGAAATTATGAAGAGTTATCAGAGCGCGGGGAAAGAGCCTTACCTTTATTATTACCGTGACCGAGACGCCAAAGAGATCGACGTCATTATTGAGGGCGACGGAAAGCTTTGTCCGCTTGAGATCAAAAAGACAGCTCTGCCGGATAAACGAATCATCAAAACCTTCAACGTGATTGATAAAGCGCCGCTCAAAATCGGTACTTCTGCCGTTTTATGTATGGCGGATCAGTTGAGCGCATTTGACCGCAACAATCTCATTGTTCCCATCTGGCTGATTTAACATAAGAAAGGATCGACGTACTATGTCGAAGAAACTATCAGTTGAAACAAAACAATTATTGAGCCGATATTTTGATGCGGCGGCAAATCTCTATGGAATCATTACATTGAAGGCACTTCTTGAAATCTACAACGAGCAGAATGAGCCGATTGATGAAGACTCTTTTCTTGAATTTGCGGATAATATAGACTTGTCCCAAAAATATTATTACATTGTTTCGGAAGATGAATTCTATGATGATATCGAAGAAACGTCTCCTATAAACCGAGATTTAGTTGCGCAATATCTTATACTTGACGTTGATTATGACGGATACTACACGATCAAAGAGCAGCAATTCGGCAAACCGTGTTATGTTCCCGACAAAGACCGGCTGCTGAAATATGAAGAAGAATCCTACCACGAAAAAACTCCGTCCTTCATAAGTTTAAGAGCCTTTTTCAGAAATCAACCCGAGCTGAGCAAAGAACAAGCTGATGAAATTGCAAACGAAATATGTTTAATGATCAATCCTCTGGATGGAGAAGCGGATCATATTATCAACATGATCACAGGTATGTTTTCCTTTAGCTTTACCGAAGACACTTTGAAAGAATTCTTTGAATTGTACACCGATTTGTATAACAATTCCAGACTTCACTCCAACCGTGGATATACTCCTGCTGAAATGCGCGAAATACTATATTGATATAAAAACCGTACTATCTGTAAATATTTACTATAGGTTACTATCCACAAGTGATTTGCTTTAAGTTATTTGCCATTATAAAGGATTCGTTAAAAAACAAAAGAATTTATTTTCAAAAACCTATTGACACCGTGTCAGCAATGTGCTACAATACACTTACTGACACGGTGTCAGTTTTATTATTTAAACATATGGAGGACAACAAATGCCGACAAGAGAAACGCCGGAGGTTCGTGAAGAGGAAATCCTGAACGCCTGCGAAAAATTGTATGAAAAAATGAATTTCAGAGACGTGACGATCAAGGAGATCAGCGCCCGGACGTCTTGCTCACGCCCGACGATATACAATTACTTTCAGACGAAAGAGGAGATATTCCTTCGCTTGTTTGAACGCGAGTTTCTGCTCTGGTGCGATGAGCTTGAGAAGATCGGTGCGGACGGCGCAAAAGCCGACGAATTGCCAGAAAAGCTCGCCCGGTCGCTGGAAAAACGCGAACTTATGCTCAAGCTGCTTGCGGTAAACCTTTACGATATGGAAGAAAACAGCCGAATCGAGCGTCTCGTTTCATTCAAAAAAGCGTACGGAAAAAGCGTTGAACTGTTTGACGCTATCCTGAAAAAATCTTTTCCTCACAAAACGGATAAAGAGCGCCGACAGACGCTTATTGCGGCTTTTCAATTTCTGCACGGCGTATATCCTTACGCTCACGCAACGCCGAAACAGATCGAAGCTATGGACAAGGTCGGCATCAGGCACGACAACGGCAATTTATACGAGCTTTCGCTCAATGGACTAAAAATAATTCTAAAATAACGGAGGAAACTACAATGCTTGGAAATTTCAGCTACAAAAACGCAACCCAACTCTATTTCGGAGAAGATTCTCTGAACTACCTGAACGAAGAACTGCCGAAGTACGGCAAAAACGTCGTGCTTATCTACGGCGGCGGTTCAATCAAGAAAAACGGCATTTACGACAGCGTGATCGCCATTCTGAAAGCGAACGGCAAAAATGTCGTTGAGGATGCAGGTGTTATGCCGAACCCGACCGCAGATAAACTTCGAGAGGGTGTGAAGATCGCGAAGGCACATAAAGCCGATTTGCTGTTGGCTGTCGGCGGCGGCTCATGCTGCGACTATGCGAAGGCGGTCTCCGTTTCGGTAAATTGCGACGAAGATCCGTGGGACAAATACTTTGATCGTTTTGAGGAACCTGACTGCGAGATCGTTCCGGTCGGATGTATCCTGACAATGACAGGCACGGGCTCGGAGATGAACGGAGGCTCTGTTATCACAAATCACGACACGAAACAGAAAATCGGTCACGTTTTCGGCGATGAAGTTATGCCAAAGTTTGCGATCCTCAATCCGCGTTTCACGATGTCGCTTCCAAAACGTCAGATGGTTGCCGGAATCTATGATATTTTCAATCATATCTGCGAACAGTATTTTTCCGGCGAGGACGACAACGTCAGCGACTATCTCGCCGAAGCGCTGATGAAATCTGTGATCCGCAATTCGCTTGTTGCGATTGAAAACCAGGAAGACTATGAAGCTCGCTCAAACATCATGTGGGCGGCGACATGGGCGCTCAACACGCTGATTTCACGCGGGAAGACGACCGACTGGATGGTACACATGCTCGGCCAGGCGGCGGGCGCATACACAGACGCGACGCACGGCATGACCCTTTCCGCCGTTTCACTTCCGTATTACAGGCATATCATGCCTTACGGGTTGCAGAAATTCAAGAGGTTTGCAGTTGAGGTGTGGGGCGTGAACGCAAAAGGCAAAACCGATGAAGAGATCGCAAACGCAGGTCTTGACGAAATGGAAAAATGGATGAGAAAAATCGGCGTTGCCATGAAGCTTTCAGAACTCGGGGCAACGGAGGATATGATCGAAGGTATCGCTGACGCAACGTTCATCCTTGACGGCGGTTACAAAGTTCTTGACCGCTCGGAAGTTATAGAAATATTGAAAGAAAGCCTGTAAGGGGGAGAGCACATTGAAAAAAATACTTGTAGCGTATTTCAGCGCAAGCGGCGTGACCGCAAAGGTCGCAGATAAAATGGCAAAGGCGGCGGGCGCGGATCTGTTTGAGATCAAGCCCGAACAGCCGTATACAAAAGCAGATCTCAACTGGAGGGATAAACAAAGCCGCAGCTCTGTTGAAATGAATGACAGAAACTGCCGCCCCGCTATGGAAAAGAAGCCGGATGTTTCCGATTACGACGTGATCCTCGCCGGTTTCCCGGTATGGTGGTACCGCGAGCCGTCCATCATCGACACGTTTATGGAAAGCGCCGACTTTACCGGTAAAATTGTCGTGCCGTTTTGTACCTCGGGCGGAAGCGGACTTGGCGATTCGGCGAAGAATATGCAATCCCTTGCTCCCGACGCAAAAGTGATTGACGGAAAAAGGTTTTCCTCCTTCACATCTTCGGACGAACTGAAGAAGTGGGCTCAGCAATTTTGAAAGAAATGAATCAAAGTACAATACAAACTTGGATTTGGCGTGAGGAAATACATGAAAACATTGTGGATTATTATTTTGGTAGCAGATAATCTACTACCTTTGTTACTTTCATATTTTTATCCAAACTATAAACATAAAGAAATGGCTCTCTCGGTACTGGGCTCACGGCAAAGCCCTGTGAAATGGATATACAATATGTGGTGTATCATATCCGGAATTGTTTTTTGCATTGCTCCTTATGAGTTATACAAAGAAAATAGTAGCGGTTTGATGATAGCAATATGGGTATTGCTTGCAATATACGGTATTGGATGTGAAATCATATCTGGGTTATGTCCGTTAAACGAAAGCAGGCAGGACGAAGACTTTATTACTAAAATTCACGGTGGAGCTTCTGCTATTGGTTTTATGACATTACTCGTTGTACCGTTACTCTTGGCAATACTGCAGTTTCAATCGACAAATATAATTATGGGACCGATCTCGCTTGTGAGTTTTATTGTGGCTTTCGTGTTCTTCTGCTTTTTCATTATGGGAGAGAAAGAAAAGTTTGCAAATACGATTTTGCGACACGGCGGTCTTTGGCAAAGACTCGTTTTAGTGAGTTGTTATGTACCGTTAGCTGTTTTGTGTATTATAAAATGACAAATTCCGGTT
>JAFTCG010000083.1 GCA_017454815.1 Clostridia bacterium | reverse complement strand
TTTCAAAGCTACGGACATGATTTTCGGCAATATTTTCAATGTGCGCAATCAGCCGCAGCAGTCGAATATCAAGCCTCGTCAGGTCGATCAGCGTCAGGTGACCGTTTCCGAAAACGACTCCACCCAGATGTATTCGGGCGAGGAAATCGAGCAGCTTCTTAAGAACACGGGCAAAGGACAGCAATTTGTTTCATACGGAAAGGAATCCTCAAAAGGCGGCGACGAAGACGATATTCCCGCGGGCGAATCCGTTGCAAAGATCGTCAAAACGGTCATCGCCGTCATTGTTGCAATAATCTTTATCGTAGCTATCGTTGCGCTGCTGAAAAACGTGGTCTCGGACAACGACACCGGAACGACATCTCAGGAAACTCAGCAGACAACGGCGATTGAATCAAACACAACGCAATACGAAACGGTAGCCACAACCGCAGAAACTACGCAGGCTCCGACGACCACCGAAGCCCCATCGACCACCGAGCCCGAAACTCAGACGGAAGAACCCGAAACGGAAGAACCCGACGCCGATCTGATCCCGTATTCCGAGCCGCCCGAGGAAGTGACTCCGCAGCCGGTCGAGCCGGAGATCGAAGAATGAGAGAAGCGATCTTAACCCAGGAAAACTGCTTTGACGCAATAAAAAAATCTGGCAAACCCATCGTGCTTTTCGGCATGGGCAACGGCGCCGACATGATCATCGACGTTTTTGAAAAGTATTCGATCAAATGGGACGGCGTTTTTGCGAGCGACAAGTTCGTGCGCGGTCACTGCTTTCGCTCAAAAAAAGTCCTGACGCTGTCTCAGGCGGAGGAGACGTTCGGCGATTTTGTCGCTGTGATGACGTTTGCCGTGCATGACGACGAGACGATTGAGTTTGTAAAAAGAATCAGCGAGAAACATCAGTTTTTTTCTCCCACCGTTCCCGTTGCGGGCGACGGACTTTTTACGAGA
This sequence comes from Clostridia bacterium, assembly GCA_017454815.1. GTDB lineage: Bacteria > Bacillota > Clostridia > Oscillospirales > Acutalibacteraceae > SIG575. The sequence continues at coordinate 1,151 of JAFTCG010000083.1, read as the reverse complement.
GAATTTGCGCAAGAGAATGTCGGAAAAATCGAGCAGGTCTACTCCCTTCTTGCTGATGAAAAATCCAAAAAAGCATTTGAAAACGTGATAAAATTCAAGATCAGCGGCAATGTGGAATACCTCTTTGACGTTTACAGCCCTCAGCAGGAGATTTTTGACAACGTCCTTAAGCTGTCGGACAGCGAAACAATTCTCGACCTCGGCGCATACGACGGCGATACGCTGAAAATGTTTCTTGAAAACACCGGCGGAAAATATAAAAAAATCGTCGCTATTGAGCCTGACGAAAAAAATTTCCGAAAGCTCGCCAAAGCGACGGAAAACATGGAAAACGTTGAGCTGATAAACAAGGGCGTCTGGAGCGAAAGCACCGTTCTTCATTTTCAAAAAACCGCCGGTCGTCAGTCAAAAATTTCATCTTCCGGCGCTCAGCAGATCGAAGCCGTCAGCGTCGACAGCCTCGGCGAGGATTTTTCGTTCATCAAAATGGACGTTGAGGGCAGCGAGAAAAACGCCCTGCTCGGCGCAGAAAAAACGATAAAAAAATGCTTGCCAAAGCTCTACGTCTGCGCCTATCACAGAAACGAGGATATTTTCGAGCTTCCGCTGTTGATAAATTCGTTTGACGATAAGTACAAGCTTTATTTCCGACAGCATAAATATATACCGGCGTGGGAAAGCAATTTTTATGCGGTTGCAAAATAAAAACCATTTGGTTTTACAGTCTTAAGTTTTAAGTAAATAATCCTTCATAAAAAGCCAATCGGCTCTCCGTTATCGGGAGAGCCGATTTTTATTGAAACTCTTTTCTTGTCAGAACAACTGATCTATCAAATAAATCACTTTGTGGATAAATGCCACGATCCTGCACACTTGCAAAGGGAAAGCACGGGCGGCAGGTTGCCGGCGGGGAAGCCCCGCTGCTATGCCGTGTTAGTTTTTATCGGACTTGCAACTTTTGTGGTCGCCGCAGGAAATTTCATCTGAATCTACGGGCGGATAATATCCGCCCCTACAGGGTGTGTGCGTTTTTTTTTGGTTTGATAAAAATGTTTTATTAAGCTATAGCAATAAGTATATTTTTTTCTCAATGCTGCATTCACCGCTTGCCATTGTTGGGGCGGATATTATCCGCCCGCAAAACGACGGCA
>JAFTCG010000082.1 GCA_017454815.1 Clostridia bacterium | reverse complement strand
CTATATTTTTTTCAATAATAGCCTGCGCTTCTTCGTACTTGCCCTCGTAAGCAAGGCGGCGCGCCTCAAAATAAAACTTTGACGCGTTTTTTCTGTTCTCGTCTCTCGGAAAACCGCTCCAGAGTTCGTCATAGTTTAGCGAGATTTTTTCCTTTTCAACTCCGCCGTAAACCATCGCTCCGAGCTTTCCCGCTCCGAGGGGCAGAGCATCCTCAAAAGCTCCTGCAGGTTTTTTGAAATAAAGTTGCGACATTTGCATTCTTTTCTCCTCCGACTTCAGTTGATCGGGTGTATATTTCAATGTTACTTTATTTCTTTGAAAGATGCAATACTTTAACATGGATTTCTTCGCACAATATACGCGATTTTCAGCCAAAACCCTCCTCGCACAAAAAAAAGAGCAACTTAATGATAAACCTAAGTTGCTCCACCTTTAGCCGGGTTGATATTAACTACTCAAAAATACAGTTTATCGGTTTTGGGGACGTTTTCGCAAAGATAGTTTTTGCAAAACTCTATCACGCTCTTGACATATTCGTCATTGGGATCCTTTTTTGTCATAAACCAGCGGGTAAGACGCGTGTAGCAGATAATGGCCGCCATGTTTTCCACCGAGCGTCTGAAATCCTCGTCTTTACCGTCGAAATAATACAGTAGAGTGTACGACCAGAATTTGTCGCAGGCTTCTTTTTTTATGCCGAGGAACTCCTGGGCGTTGAATTTGTTAACACAGCTGAAACCGACGTATGCTGCAAAAACTGCGGCGAGCTCATAGATCGGATGACCCATCGAAAGAGTATCCATGTCAATGAGCAGGTTTTCGCCGTTTTGCTGCATTATATTCTTCACATGGAAATCTCCGTGGAGCATATTGTTCGTGTCGGGGATGTCGTCAAAAAGAGACGTCAGCTTTGCGCCGATCTCCTCGGGAAGTTGTTTTGAAGTGAAGCCGACCCACTTGAGCGATTCTTTCTTTTTGTCTGGAAGTTCGCCGGGCTTCAGCTCGGTCGAATGCATTGTTTTAAGTATCTCAACGCTCTGCTTTGCAAGCTCGCCGACGTCTACGCCTTCGTTTATCAACTTCGCAAAAGATTTTGCGCTGAGCAGTTCGAAAACGGAGCCGTAAAGGTTGCCGACACGGACAACGTCATACGGAATAGCGGTCGGAATACCCATGACGAAAGCTTTTCTGGCTAGTTCCCTTTCGTTATGTATTTCTTCGAGAGAGTCTGGATTTTTGTAAACCTTTACGATCGTGTCGGGATCGGTGCGATAAACGATACCGTTTGCGCCCTCGCCGATCACCTCGCAGCCCTCCACGGACACATTGCGGTAAGCCTTGGAGATCTCCATCATTTCGGTAAAGCCCGTCATATCAAAAATCTCATAGACCTCTGAATTGCAGTTGATGACCTTGGTCGAAGCGTTTGATTTCTTCAAGCGAAGGATAACGCGCAGACCGGCGCTCGAAATATATTCAAGCTCACCTGCGTCAAGCACGATCTCGCCGTCAAATGCGCCGATTTGTTCGGCAATTTTTGCTTCGGTTTCAGCCGCGTTGGAAGAATCGATCCTTCCTGATAATTTGATAATCATATTTATCCTCTCCATTAAAAACATATTTTACAAGTTTTTCATATTCTTTATAAGCCGGATAGCCGGAAAGCTCGCTGATATATTCAAGCACCGTCGAATGATACCAGCACTGCTCTATCGGATCTTTCTCGTTAAAGCGCTCAAAAGCTGCCGCGCCGATTTTGTCATACTCTCTTGAAAGAGAGCGCATGTTGGAAAGCTTGTCGCCCAGCCAGAGCATTTTCGTTTCGATTTCGCTGTTTTTTAAAACTTCAAGGCTTTCTTGCTTGCGGATCTTCCAGGATTCGCTCGGGGGAATGTCGGGCCGCTTGTCCTCGGTTTCGTGCGCAACAAGCTTGGCTATCCTCTCGCCGAAGTTTTCAAGAATATCCTGCGCCGTCACGGGAGTATCCTCGACCGTGTCGTGAAGGACCGCCGCGGCAAGGACTTCCGGATCGTCAGTCATAGTTGCGACGATCGTCGCGTCTTCAAGCGGATGGAGAATAAAAACTCCCCCGTCCTTTCTCTTCTGTCCCTCGTGCGCTTTGAGTGCAAAGGCGATCGCCTTTTCCAAAACATTGCTCATAACTGTAGAATTCCTTTTCGCTTACAAGTGTTTTTTCATGGTCAGAACGTTTTGACCGTCTTTGTATTCGTAAGAAACGCGGTCCATATTCTTTTTCGTCATGAATATGCCCAGGCCGCCGATATCCCTTTCTTCGGCAGAAAGCGTAATATCCGGATCCGCCTTGTCGAGCGGATTATAAGGCGTTCCACTGTCCCTGAAGGTGATCGTGATTTCACCATTGTTGTTTTCAAATGATATTTCCGCTTTTCCGACGCCCTCGCCGTAAGCGTAGTTTGCAATGTTGACGTAGATCTCTTCAACAGACAGATCGATCTGCATCTGCGTTTTCATGGGGCAATCGTTCTTTTCCAACAAGTCGTCAACGAACGACAAAACCCTACGGAGGTTTTCCACCGTCGCGTCCAACGTCAGAATGTTGTTGCATTCTTCGTCTTTATATTCAACACAAAGCATGGTCAGATCGTCAAACTGCGACGCATCTCCGACAAACTGTTTGACGCTCTCGTTGATTCCGTTGAGTATTTCCATGGGCGATTTTTCTTTGTGACAATTCAGGATCTTCAGCATTCCGTCGATCGTAATCATCTTTTCGTCCGCGTTCGTCGCCTCGGGCAGACCGTCAGTGTAAAGGAAAAACTTGTCGCCCTTGTTGAGCTGAATCTCAAAATCCTTATAAACAACGCCGTCCATGGCACCGATAACAAGGCCGCGCTTGTTCTTTACAATTTCAAAGCTTCCGTCCTTGCGGCAAATTGCCGGATCGTCATGCCCCGCGTTGGCGGCAATCATTTTGCCGGTGGACAGTTCAAGGATGCCGAGCCACACGGTGACGAACATATCCGCTTTGTTGTGTTCGCAGATGTTTTTATTTGTGAAAGCCAGTATCTCTGCAGGCGTTCCGCCCATATGGGTCCTGTCGCTGATGATGATGTTCGTGACCATCATGAACAAAGCGGCAGGGACACCTTTGCCGGAAACGTCCGCGATGACTAAAGCAAGGTGGTCGTCGTCGACAAGGAAGAAGTTGTAAAAATCGCCGCCGACTTCTTTCGCGGGAGTCATTGAGGCGAAAATGTCGAAATCATTTCTTTCGGGGAACGCCGGGAAGATGTTCGGGATGGAGTTTTCCTGGATCGTTTTTGCTATATCGAGCTCTGCACCGATCCTTTCCTTTTCGGCTGTAACGGACGTCAGGTTCTCGATGTAATGTATCATGTCCTCCTCCATTTTGTCAATGGAGTTGGCAAGATTGCGTATTTCCTCGACGTGGCTTATCTCCCCGAGCTTGCCGGCGATCATGTCGCCCGAGGAAAAGCGAACGGTTTCCTCTGCGATCTTCTGTATCGGAGCGACAAAATTCTTCTTGTTGCGTTTTGTAACTATTATCGCCGTAACGGCCGAAAGGATCAGGGCTATAAATACTATAGTACTCAAAAACTGCAGCATCTGATTTCGAAGGCTGCTGACAGGCCGCTGCATACAAAGGATACCAACAACTTCGCCGCTTGAGTTTTTGACGGGAACGAGCGTCGTGATATGCTGCTTCTTTCCGTCGGTTATGTGAAGACGGTAGACCGTTTCGTAATCCGACTTGCCTTCGTATATCGCCTTATATTTCATGCGGTAATCGTCGTTGGTGGTATCTCTTTTGTGACCGGGCTCCCACTCGTCGTAGTCTGTGTTGTCAACCTCGTTATAAACGGTGTTGTAAAAAGATTGGAAACGACCGTAGTCGCTCGTGTCAACAACGATAACGTAGATCATCGTAACATAGATCTTGCGGCAGAAGATGCCGAGCTTTTCTTTCACCTCATGGTACTGTTCGTCTATGCCTTCGTTGACATATTTTAAAAGATTGTCGCCGTCAATAAGCGTTGCGGCAGTGTCCGCCATTCGGTAAGTCGATTTGGCGTATTCGCTTTTTAACGACTCGGCGAACCATATAAAGCCGATAACGCTCACTAACAAGCTGAAAAGCACCAGCGCCGTGACAATTCCGCGGATAACGCTGGCTGCCAAAGTTGTGCTTTTTTTATTCTTTTTCATATCTTTCCTTATTCGATCGTCATAATATCAACAAAGCCCGTCATCTCAAAAACTTCCATAACGTCACTTTGCACGTTAACTATTTTCATAACACCTTGCTTGTTCATGAGCTTTTGCGTTTTCAGGATAATGCGAAGACCTGCGGAAGAAGTGTAGTTCATCTCTTTCAGGTCGAGAACAAGATCGGTCACCCCGTCAATGTTTTCATTAATGAATTTTTCAAGCTCCGGGGCGGTGACGGTGTCAACTCTGCCCGAAACCGAAATTGTTAAAGCATTGCCGTTTTTCTCTTTTGTAATCTGCATTGATATTACCTCCCTGTTGACTCAATTTATAATATCATAAATTGGATTATAAAACAAGTTTTTTGCACGCCGTCATGCGTTTCGTTAACCCTTTTTGGTGAAAGCTCTGACAGTTGAAACACATCCGATGATCGCCGCTACGGAGCCGGCGGCGATAAATATGATGCCGCCCTTTGTCGGGTTGAGCGCAGAGATCTTCTCGGGATTTTGGGACTGGACGAGAATGTCCACCGTATCGCCGACTTTCAAATTATCGTTCTGCTCGGGGGCGCGAACGTGCTCAAACTTTTTGCCGTCGATCTCGTAGTCGATATAGGCGATATGCACCAGGCGGTCAGAATCGTCGGGATCCGCTGAGCTCTCCCATTCCTCCTGAACGTCGACAACGGTTGCCTTGAGCTGTGTGTCGAACTTGTCCTTGTTGGCGATGGTGCTGATCCCGCTGACGATGAAAACAACGCCGAACGCTATGATCGCAATTGAAAAAATGATCGGTAAAAACTTTTTCATAATACTCTCTCCTTTTGAGGTTTCTATTATTTCTTAGCCAGTATAACATAACGCTGTGGAAAAAGCAAGACTCTAATACAGACTTCCTTTGTAAAGGCGATCGCACAGGTCATTGAATGTATCCGTCAATGGCGGTGCGGAGGATCTTTTCCACGTCAGCGCCGTCTACATCAAGACCTACGGCTTTCAAAAGTCTGACATCTTGAATACCATAAAAATTCCGGGAAAGGGCTTTGACGTATCCGAATCCGAATTCTTCGGGGAAAAAATCGCCTCCGGCGGTCGTTATATACGTCAGCCGTCTCGCCTTGCACAGACCCTCGGGAATCCCTTGCGGAGAATAGCGAAAGGTGATCCCGATAACGTTGATCTGCTCGAAAAACTGTTTCAGCGACGCGGGGAACGAAAGATCCCAGAAAGGAGCGGCGATCATGATCTCGTCCGCCCGGGCAAATTGTCGCGCAAGCTCAAACGACGGATCATCGAAACGTCCTTCGCTGATTAGTCTGTCGCGGCGCAGCAAAAACTCCTCGTCCACGGTCGGGAAATCTATATCTTCAAGATGTATTTCCTCGTAAGCCTCGTTCGTCCCTTCGAGAAGGCATTTTGCAAGTTTATTCGTTCTCGAAACGCTGCGCACGCATGCGTTGACAAAAAGTATCATATCTCATCCTCCTGGATCAGAAAGCGCAGAATACGCTCCTTGAAATCCGGCGCGGTATCATAGCACGCATGACCGTACCCGTTGTATAAATAAAGTTGCGTGCCGGGGTTATTCTTCAGGCGCTCAAAGATCGATAAAGCTGCGCCGCCGCCGAAAACCCTGTCGTCCGTATCTCCGACAACAAGCGTCGGGCAGGCGATCTTTTCAAGCTCCTGCGTTGCATCAAATCCCTCTGCAGATTTTGAAAGGATAACGAATCGCGATAATTCATCCCGGGTCACGCTCTTTGCGGCCTGGGCAAGGACACTTTGCGAAAAATCGAACACATCCCGTGGATAGATCGATCCTCCGAAGGAGAGATACAGCTTTTCCGGATCTCCCGATTTTGCAAATGCGATCCATTTTTCAAAGATTTCGCAGTTCGCATCCGTGATTTTTTCAATCGCCGACGCCAGCACAAGTTTTTCTGCCATTTCGGGGCAACGGGCGGCGATCTTCATCGCCATCATTGCGCCTTGCGACGCGCCAAAAAAACAGGCTCGTCCGATCCCGGCGGCGGCGATCGCTTGTGCCGTATCATTCGCCATATCGTCGATCGAATAAACGGGCGGAAGTTCTTTGCGCCGGTCAAAGACATAAACAGTGAAGTCATTTGCGAGCAGACTATACGCGTTTTCTATCGCGTCAGCCGACAGCATCACGCTCTGTACACTCAGTCCGGGCAATACAACGAGAGTTCTTTTGCCGTGCCCGAACCTGAAGAAATTCATGTTGAACTTGTCAGTTTTTACGGTCTCAATTTTCATTGTCAGTTTTCACGCCCCTTTGTCGGTCAATGAGCGGTCCTTTCGTGTCAAATCGGCAAAAGAGATCAAAAGCGAAATCATATATCCGAATCTCTTTTTTGTTTTCAATCAAATATGCCTACGAGCCGATTATTCAAAACTCCAGAATCCCGTTCCGGTTTCCGGATCAAACTTGCGCGATATTCTTCCGCCGTTGACAGGTCTCAGCTCTATCTCCGCAGTGTAGAGAACGGTTATCGACTTGATGTGCCCGCCGGCAACGCAATGTTCTTCCCCTTTTTTGTATGAAAACATCGCATGAGTATGAGCGTAAAGGTCGCCGTTTTCGTCGGTCACCAAGCCACCATTGAGCGACACAAGTTCCAGCATCCCGCTAACAGTCCTCGTTTCAAATATTTTGCTCTCGGGCAGAAAAGTCTGGATCTGCGCCTCGCTGCATCCGCCGATCCCACTGAATACGGCGGAAGATATCTGCTCTTTCCTGCAGACGTCCAGAATGCAGCCAATGATCTCATCGCCTTTGTCCATGCGAATGTAAATCGTGCCGTCAAACTTTCTGTAATCCATGGTTACAATCACCCTTTTCTGCTCTGACTTAAAAATGTAAATCAACACGGTATATATTACCACAATCACGCCGAAAAAACAAGACGTTTCATCTCCACATCATAAGGTTCTGCAGGAATATCCGGTTTTAAAGATCACATCCGCCTGAAGATCAAAAACAAACCGGTTTGTCAGTGTGACTTAAAAAAGCACAGCCACCGGGGTCAGCGGTGGCCATGCATGGGGAAAGAAAGGGATGATGTCTGTATTCAAAATCTATAGTTCGGAAATCTCCTTGTTTTGCGAAAGCAGGAGTTCTCCGAGGTTGGGAGATGATCGGTGTTAGGTTTCGTCGTTTTTCAGAACGTCGCTTTACTTGGTTGACGGTCGGTATTCAGCTGTTTTTTGAGCGCGAAAGCTCAAACGCCGCACCGATAAAGCCCTTAAACAGAGGGTGAGGTTTATTCGGGCGGGATTTGAATTCCGGGTGGTACTGCACGCCGACGTGGAAAGGTCTTTCGGTAAGCTCGACTGTTTCAACAAGCAGATCGTCGGGTGACGTTCCGCTCAGTGTCAAGCCCGATTTTTCCATTTCGTTTCTATAGTCGTTATTGAACTCGTAGCGGTGGCGGTGGCGTTCGGAAATTTGCTGTTTTCCGTAGCATCTTTCCATCGTTGTGCTGCTCTTTATTACGCACGGATATGCGCCCAGGCGGAGCGTGCCGCCTTTGTCGATCTCGTCGCTCTGGCCGGGCATAAAGTCTATGACTTTGTGGGGGCAGTTTTCGTCAAATTCGCCCGAATTCGCGTCCTTGACGTTGAGGACGTTTCTTGCGTATTCGATCACGGCGATCTGCATTCCGAGGCATATTCCGAAATACGGGATATTGTTCTCCCTCGCATACTGTGCCGAGAGAATCATGCCCTCAATCCCCCTGTTGCCGAAGCCGCCCGGGACGATTATTCCGTCAAGTCCGCTGAGCTTTTCTTTGACATTTTCTTTCGTGATATTCTCTGAGTCTATCCAATCTATCTGAATGTGGGTATTGTAAAAATAACCTGCGTGACGCATTGCTTCCGCAACGGAGAGATATGCGTCATGAAGCTCGACGTATTTGCCGACAAGTCCGATCTTCACGGTATAGGGACGGGATTTTATCCGGTCGACCATCTGCGACCATTCGTCGAGGTCGGGAGCGGGAGTCTCTATATTCAGCTCACGGCAGACAACGTCCGAAAAACCTGATTTTTCAAGCATAAGCGGCGCTTCATAGAGGTTTGACAAAGTGATGTTTTCGATCACACAGTCGGGTTTGACGTTGCAGAAAAGCGAGATCTTCCTTAAAATCGACTCTTCAAGCGGCTCATCGCAGCGAAGTACGATGATGTTCGGATTGACGCCCATTCCCTGAAGCTCCTTCACGGAGTGCTGGGTGGGCTTTGTCTTATGTTCCTCCGAGCCGTGAAGATACGGAACAAGCGTGACGTGGATGAAAAGGCTGTTTTCACGTCCGACTTCGAGGGAAATCTGTCTCACGGCTTCGATAAAAGGCTGGGATTCAATGTCGCCTATCGTGCCGCCGATCTCCGTTATTACCACGTCCGCGTCGGAGTGTTTTCCGACGTTATAGACAAACTCTTTGATCTCGTTTGTGATATGCGGAATGACCTGAACCGTCGAGCCGAGATATTCTCCCCGGCGTTCCTTATTGAGCACGTTCCAATAGACTTTTCCCGTGGTGAGGTTTGAAAACTTGTTCAGATCCTCGTCGATGAAGCGTTCATAGTGGCCGAGGTCGAGGTCGGTCTCTGCCCCGTCTTCGGTGACGTACACTTCGCCGTGCTGGTAGGGGCTCATCGTTCCGGGATCGACGTTGATATACGGGTCGAGCTTCTGCGCGGCGACTTTAAGTCCCCTCGCCTTCAAAAGTCTGCCGAGCGACGCGGCGGTTATGCCCTTGCCGAGTCCCGAAACGACTCCGCCGGTCACGAAAATATACTTTGTCATCTGAATACACCTCTTACATTCTTCAAACACACCGATCTGCCGCCCGTTTTATGCCGAATAAAACAGGCAGCAAATCTTAATCGTAATTTTTAAGTTTTATTCTACGTCTTGCAGAGCGTCGAAGCCTTCTTCGCCCGTTCTGACCTTTATCACGTTTTCGACGTCATAGACGAATATCTTTCCGTCGCCGATATGACCTGTGTAAAGGACTTTCTTCGCCGTCTCGATAACGGTGCGGACAGGCACTTTGCTGACAACGATCTCGACCTGGATCTTCGGAAGCAGGTTAGCTTCGATCTGAACGCCTCTGTAGAATTCCGGCTGTCCTTTCTGGACGCCGCAGCCGAGGACGTGAGAAACGGTCATGCCCGTGATGCCTATATCTATCATTGCGTTCTTCAGAGCTTCAAAGCGGGGTTCTTTGCAGACGATCTCGATCTTCGTCAGCTTCGGAACGGTATCGTCGAATGTGGGAACAGCTTTGACGGGGATCGCTTCCGCAACGGGTGTATCGCCCGTTACCGCTACAGCGTCTTCATAGCCATAGTCGATGCTCTCGACCGCAGGCACAAAGTCTGCATAAGCGCTGATAAGTCCGTGCTCGGTTTTGTCAAGACCTTTGATCTCTTCTTCGGCGGTTGCGCGAAGACCGATCGTCTTCTTGATGACTTTAAATGTCAGAGTCATCATGACGCCCGTCCACGCAAGGACGCAAACGATACCCAACGCCTGGATTCCGAGAAGCTTGAAGCTGCCCGTATAGAAAAGACCTTTAAGTCCGGCGGGAGCGGCAGGATTTGCAAGAAGTCCTACAGCAATAGTTCCCCAAACGCCGTTGACAAAGTGGACACCAACTGCGCCGACGGGATCGTCGATATGAAGCTTGATGTCGATGAATTCTACGGCAACAACGACCATGATGCCCGAAACAACGCCGACCACAACTGCGCCAAACGCATCAAGCGCATCGCATCCTGCCGTGATTCCGACAAGTCCCGCAAGGGAAGCGTTAAGACACATCGAAACATCGGGTTTGCCGTTTTTGACCCATGTGAAGATCATCGTCACACATGTTGCAACAGCGGGGGCGATCGTAGTAGTAACAAAGATGGATGCCAGAGAATCCTGATCCCATGCGGCGGCTCCGTTGAAGCCGTACCAGCCGAACCACAGGATGAAACATCCCAGCGCGCCGAGAGTGATCGAATGTCCGGGGATGGCGTTGACTTTCTTGACCTTTCCGCTCTTGTCCCTGATGTATTTCCCAAGACGGGGGCCGACCATGATCGCTCCGATGAGAGCCGTCAGACCGCCGACAGAGTGGATAGCCGCAGAGCCTGCGAAATCGTGGAAGCCGAGTTTTACAAGCCAGCCGTTCGCATTCCATATCCATCCCGCTTCGATTGGATAGACGATAATTGAAATAACGGCGGAATAAACGCAGTAGGAATGGAATTTTGTCCTTTCAGCCATAGCGCCGGAAACGATCGTGGCCGCCGTGGCGCAGAACACAAGGTTAAAGACACACGACGGTGCGTTGCCGCCCCTCAGAAATTCGCCGAAATTCGTGAATATCTGAAGATTCGGAATGCCGATGAATCCCATAAAATAATCTTCCGCCATCATCAGGCTGAAACCGAGAGCAACAAACGCCACTGTTCCGATGCAGAAATCCATCAGGTTTTTCATGATGATATTTCCGGCGTTCTTTGCGCGTGTGAAACCTGTTTCGACCATCGCAAAGCCTGCCTGCATAAAGAACACAAGCGCTGCGCCGATCAAAAACCATATTCCGAATGCTTCGCTTGAAGCTGTTTCTTTTATTGCATTTACTATTTCCTGTGTCAACATGGGGTTACCTCCGGGTTTGTTTTACTGTACGCTGAACAGAATGTCTCCGTAAGACGGATAGGGCCAATATTCCTTTGCGCTCATAGTTTCTGCCTCATCGCAGGCAAGACGAAGCTCGCACATCTTCGGAAGAACGGTATCTCTTATCATCGCAGATTCAGCAAAGATATCCTCCGCGTTCGCAAGAGCTATTACCGCGCCCTGAAGCTCATCGACTTTGACGGCAATGCTGTCTGTCAGGTACGAAAGTTTTTTAACAAGATTCTTTTCATATTCACAGCCGATCGACATATCAAACGCACGTTTTTCAGCCGCATTCTTCGCCGTGTCTGAAGCAAACGACGCAACTGCCGGCAAGATCTGGGTTTTGACCATGCTCACCATTGTGTTTGCTTCGATGTAAACGGTCTTGCAGTAGTTTTCGAGCATGATCTCGCATCTCGATTGAAGTTCCTCAACGGAGAAAACTTTGTGAGCAGTGAGCATATCAACGTTCTTTTTGTCAAGAAGATGAGGCATGCAATCGGCTGTTGTGCGATAGTTCAAAAGTCCTCTTTTTTCTGTCGCTTCTTTGATCCATGCGTCGTCGTATCCGTT
>JAFTCG010000081.1 GCA_017454815.1 Clostridia bacterium | reverse complement strand
TCATGAACGCTCCGACAGCGATGGCTATCGCAACGACGATCGCGATGATGCCGAGGATCGGGAAGCCCGATTTCTTCTCGGGTTCATCGGGAAGGAAAAACGTTTCGTCGATTTCAATCTTCTCAAATCCCGGGTTTTCTTTTGCCGTATTGTCCTGTCCGGCAGTTTTCTCTTTTACTTCATTTTCGGACAATTCTTCAACGGAATCCAATTTTTCAAACTCATCCATTGAAAACACCTCCTATATAATTTGGATAAATAATAACACATAAGGCGCTGCAAGTCAAATAATTTTTTTGCCTCATCAGGAAAAAAGTTCATTCATCAGCCGACAAGCTTCCTTTTTATACGTCTGAAAGGTCTGATAAACATGATTTTTTTTATGTATTTTTTATACTCCGGATCGTCGATCGGAATCTTACGATCGCCCCTGTACCAGCAATCGACAACGGCGAGAACGTCGTCTTTCGCAACCTTCACGCTGACGGACTGGTTGTCGCCGCAGGTGTAGAGGTCATCGCCGCTGATCTTTACGACACGGTGCAGGCTGCAGCCGTCCGGCTCCCGAAACAGCACAACGTCGTAGAGCTTTATCCCATCGGGTTTGACGAGCACGACGGAATCGACGCCTTCGCGAAGCATCGGCAGCATGCTTTTTCCGCGAGGATATATCCTGACCCTGCCGTCCTTTTCAAGGGCTTCGAGGATCAGGGGCAAGAGCGTTTTCAAATCTTTTTTCATGCTTATCATCTCCCAACAAGAAAGCGCCCGCGGTGCAGGGGTTGCGGCGCAGAATGATACTTTCGAGCATGCCGTCGCTTTTGCAAAAAGCAAGATCGGCAGGCGTTACGTTATAGGTTTTTTGGCTAACAGGAGCCGAGCTTTCCTGACAAACAAAAACAAAGACGGACAATGCCGTCTGACAATGCCGTCTTTTATTCTACCACATATTTTTCAAAAAGTAAAACAGAATTTCAATCGGTGATCTCTTTGACAAAAGCGTCGAGCTTTGACGCGACGTCGGACTTTGTATACTCCTTGCCGGAGATCTTGCTGCCGAAGGTCGCCGCCGAAGTTCTGTAGGCGGTTATTTTTTCAACCGTCGGCTCGTGGACGGAATCTTTTGCCTGCTCGACCACGGCGTTGACAAGCTTGTTGCCGTTGAGGAGATCCTCCTTGGCGCAGAGAGCCATATTCGTCGGCGAGATATTCTTGTCCGCCATCATTTCCTGAGCGTCCATCGCGCTCAGATAGTCCGCAAGCTCCATAGCCGATTCGGGGTTTTTCGACTGGGAGGACACAGCGTACATCTCAAACTTCGCCACGCTTTTGATCGGGACGTCTTTATCGTTGACGTTCACCTTCGGCAGCCTCGTGACGGCAAAATTGTCGCCGAGGGCTTTCTTGACTTGCTCATACTTTTTTGACGACATGATCGCGCCGCCGAGAGTGCCGGCGGAAAAGGCGGAAATGATTTTTTCATCGTCGGCGCTCATGAATTTGCCGTTTGAAGCGAGGTCGACGAGGTATTCAGCCGCCGCCTGTCCCCCGGCGGAGTTGAAATCGCACTTTGTTGTATCGTTTCCGTCCTCGCCGTAGAGGGTGCATCCCGCCGTCAGGAAAAACGAGGTCAGAACGTCGGACGACGACATATCGAAGGAAAGATTCGTGTTGCCCTCGCCGAGATCCTTGAACAGCAAGGTTTCGAGCTGTTTGACTTCGTCCTCGTTGAATTTGCCTACGTCGTAATACATCACCAGGGTGTCCACGCTCGACGGGTATGCATAAAGGCTGTCGTCGGCAGAAGCGACTATCACGGATTCGGCAGTGTTGCGTATTTTGAGCGCGGCGGCGTCCCTGTCGATCTTCAGCAGTGCGCCGGATCTGCACAGGTCGTTGAAGTCCTCGCTCGGCAGGCAGAACACGTCCGCAGTTTCGGTCGGGTCGCCGATGATCCGGTTTTTGACGTCATCGACAGCCGTGAGCGTTATATCCCAGGTTTTTGCAGTGTTTTCGCTTTTGAACTTTTCGACCGCCTGCTTTGTGATCTCAAGCCTGTCGGAAGTCGTCCACACGCTGAGAGT
>JAFTCG010000080.1 GCA_017454815.1 Clostridia bacterium | reverse complement strand
TTTCAGTCGAAAAGGCGTAAAAGGTGATGTTCCTTATGCCGATGTCGCAGGCATATTCGCAGATCTTTTTGAAAACCTTTGCGCCTTCAACGTGACCCTGCGAACGGTCCAGACCGTGGTTTTTCGCCCATCTCCCGTTTCCGTCCATGATTATTCCGACGTGATTTGGTAGGATCTCAAATTTTTCAGCCATAGTTCCCTCCGGTTAAAACCCAAAAAATACGGACACGACCTTTCGCATCCGTATTGTTGAAATCAGATTTCCATAACCTCTTTTTCTTTGATCTTCGTTTCATCGTCAACTCTTTTGATGAAATCGTCTGTGATCTTCTGAACTTCTTTTTCACCGTCGGAAAGGTCGTCCTCGGTGATCTCCGAATTCTTTTCCATCTTTTTGAGCTTGTCGATCGCATCTCTTCTGATAGAACGAACCGCGACCTTCGCTTCTTCCGCAATCTTCTTGACGTTCTTGACTATCTCCTTACGGCGATCTTCAGTAAGCTGCGGGAAAACAAGTCTGATGACTTTTCCGTCGTTAGTGGGATTGATGCCGATGTCGGAAGCCTGGATCGCCTTTGAAACGGCGTTGAGGACGGAAGCGTCCCACGGCTGGATTACAAGTATTCTCGCCTCGGCAACGGAAACGCTTGCAAGCTGATTGATGGGAGTGGGCGTTCCGTAATAGTCAACGGAAACCTTGTCCAGAACTGAAGGATTCGCCCTTCCTGCTCTGATTGAGCCGAACTCATGTTTAAGATTTGTAATGGTCTTTTCCATTCTTTCTTTCGTGTTGTCGAATACAGTCTGCATAAGTGTTCCTCCTTGTATTAGTTTTGAAAATTATTCTTTAACTATAGTGCCTATGTTTTCACCGGAGATCGCTTTTACGATATTCTGCGGATCGTCGAGGTTGAAAACAAGCACGGGTATACCGTTATCCTTGCACAGCGCGGCGGCGGTACTGTCCATGACTTTGAGATTCTTTTCAAGTATCTCGGAATGAGTCAGCACGTCGTATTTTACAGCGTCGTCGAACTTGTTGGGGTCTTTGTCAAAAACGCCGTCGACGTTCGTCGCCTTGAAAAGAACGTCGGCTTTGATCTCTGCAGCTCTCAAGGCGGCGGCGGAATCCGTTGTGAAGAAGGGATTACCCGTTCCGCAGCCGAAGATCGCGATCTTTCCGCTTTCAAGGGCTTTCACGGCTTTCGAGCCAACGTAGTTTTCGACGATAAGCTCCATCGGGATCGCCGAAAACGCAACGGCTTCAACGCCGAGCTGTTCAAAAGTGTCCTCCAGGCAAATGGAGTTCATGACGGTTGCGAGCATCCCCATATGATCCGCCCTGAGGCGATCCATCTCTCCGCTGCTCCTGCCGCGCCAGAAATTGCCTCCGCCGACAACGATGCCGACCTGAACGCCCATATCGTGGATCTGCTTGACAGCGCTGCAGATGCTCGTCACGACGTCGAAGTCATATCCTGCGGAGTTTTTGCCCGCAAGGACTTCTCCGCTGATTTTTAAAAGAATTCTTTTATACGAAATATTCATCAGAGCTCTCCTTATATACATTTACCACTATATTTTACATCAGATAAGGAAATAAGTAAAGGGTTTTTGCGAATTATTTTTAAAACATTCACGAATTGTTTTTATTCACACATCTTCTTCGGATAGCGGGCGATGCACGAGCTGCAATAGTCAAAATGCAACAGCACCAAAAAAAGGACCGCTACCGAAATAGCAGTCCTTTGAAAGGTGAGATTATTAACGAAAATTATTCGTTGATCGCTGTAACAACGCCTGAACCAACTGTTCTGCCGCCTTCACGGATAGCAAAACGAAGGTTCTGCTCGATAGCGATGGGAGTGATGAGTTCAACGTCCATTTCAACGTTGTCGCCGGGCATGCACATCTCTACGCCTTCGGGAAGAGAGATAACGCCTGTAACGTCAGTTGTTCTGAAATAGAACTGAGGACGATAGTTGTTGAAGAACGGAGTATGACGTCCGCCTTCATCCTTGGTCAGAACGTAAACCTGGCCATGGAATTTTGTATGCGGATGAATTGAACCGGGTTTTGCAAGAACCTGACCGCGTTCGATCTCAGTTCTCTGAACACCACGAAGGAGAGCGCCGATGTTGTCGCCTGCCTCAGCATAGTCGAGGATCTTTCTGAACATTTCGATACCGGTAACAACAGTCTTTCTCTTTTCGTCTGTAAGACCAACGATTTCAACT
>JAFTCG010000010.1 GCA_017454815.1 Clostridia bacterium | reverse complement strand
TCCGGATCACTTCGATCCCAGACAGTATCTTGCCCCCGCAAGAGAAGCGATCCAAGGAATGGTAGAGCATAAGATAAAGAACGTATTGGGCTGCGACGGCAAAGCATAATAGTCGATAACGGCGCATTAACCGCTGTTTTGACCCCTCACGGTATACTCCCGTTCAGCGTAAAAAAATGAGATATGGTCGAATTGACTTTCGGCCATATCTCTTTTTAGTCTTTGATTTTCTTTAGCGCACCTTTTTCAAGGCGTGAGACCTGCGCTTGTGAGATACCGACTTCGCTTGCGACTTCCATTTGAGTTTTCCCCTGCATGAATCTGAGAAAGAGGATCTTTTTTTCTCTCGGGGAGAGCTTTTTGATCTCCTCGCGCAGCGATATTTCGTCCGTCCAGTTGCTGTCGTCGTTATTGTCGCCGATCTGATCCATAACGTAGATCGTGTCGCCGCCGTCGCTGTAGATCGGCTCGTAAAGGCTTACGGGCTCGACGATCGCTTCGAGAGCCATGACTACGTCTTCTTTTTTCAAATTCAGCTCCCGGGCGATCCTCTGCGCCGAAGGCTCGCCGTTTTCCTCGAAAGCAAGCTTCTCTCTGACCTGCATTGCGTGGTAAGCCGTGTCGCGCAGAGAGCGGGACACCCGCACGGAATTGTTGTCGCGCAGATACCTTCGGATCTCGCCTATTATCATAGGTACGCCGTAGGTTGAAAAACGCACTTCCTGATCGACGTCAAAGTTGTCGATGGCTTTGATAAGACCTATGCACCCGACCTGGAAAAGATCGTCGGGGTTTTCGCCCCTGTTGCCGAACCTCTGCACGACCGACAGAACAAGACGAAGATTGCCGTTGATGAGTTTTTCTCTTGCATTTTTATCGCCTTCCTTCGCTTTTTTCAGGAGTTCCCGCTTTTCATTTTCACTGAGCGTTTTCAGCTTCGATGTGTCAACGCCGCATATTTCAACTTTGTTGTATTGCAATTCTTTACCTCCACACTTTCTTTAAATAAATTATTGACATAAAAAGTGTGGTTATTATCAGGAAAATTTTTGATTTGTTTTTTTTAAGACAGGGGAGTTTTGTCGAAAGAACCTCGGCTTTTTCAACGGCATTTTCGCTGTGTTTTCACCAAAACGCTTCCAAATTATCCAAAGGTGAAATTTTTGTTGTAAAAAGACAATTAAATATGTTATAATTTTACTTGCCCCTTGGATCTTGCATCGGGCAAGTGATTTTTTGTGAGGTGAACGCGTTGAAAAAGGAAAAGCAATTCTTTGCCGAAAAAAATGCCGCGGCGATTTCCGACATTCTGTCCGAAAACGGTGTTGAACACGGCGAGATCGTTTTTTGTTCCGAGAGCGACATGGACAGAGACTTCTGTTTTTCGGATTTTTACGTAGCATTTGACAAAAAAGATATTTTTATAATCAGCGGCGCTGAAAACCTCCTCGACGAAAAAGTTGTTCGACGCAAGAAAAAACCATCGTTCGACGCAAAAGAGATCGAAGTTTTCAAGGACGTCGAGAAGCTTTCCGTCGTCAGGAACGTAACGACGTGCGTTCTTCTTGCAAAAAACAGCGACGGCGAAAAGCAGATCGCCTTTTTCAGTTTTGCGCTGCTTAGCAAAATGTGCGCGTTCGTTGAAAACGTGAATTTTTATATCGAAAATAAACAGCTCCCCAAAAAGCATGAAGTTTTTCAAAGAAAATGCATCTCCTGCGGAAAGGATATTCCTTTCGGAAGTTACTGCCGGGAATGCTCGAAGAAAAAACTTGGATTCGGGCGTGTGTTTGAGTTTTTCAAATCGTCTAAAAAAGCCTTTGTTGCGATCCTTGTTTTGATGGGGATCGAAGCTATCCTCTCCCTCGTCATTCCGCAGGTCAGCACGAAAAAGCTTTATGACGAAGTTCTGAATCCCGGCAACAGCCTCGGCTACGAAGCTCTTTCGAGAGCACTGTTTGTCACGGTCGGCACGATAGCCCTGATAAAGGTCGTCAACCTTCTCATCAAGGTGGTATATCAGTTTGCGACGGAGAGTATCCTGCCCCATGTGATCTACAGGATCAAGAACACTGTGTTTGCGTCTATGCAGAGGATGTCGCTGTCGTTTTACACTTCGAAGCAAACCGGAAGTCTGATGGAACGTGTTTCGAGGGATGCAAACAACATCTACTTCTTCATGGTCGACGGGATGCCCGGAGCGATCACGAGCATGATAAAGATCGTCGGCGTCGGCATAATTCTTCTTTTTATGAATTGGCAGCTTACTGTGCTGATGTTTGTCGGCGCGCCGATAATCCTTGCCACGATCGTCTTTTTTGAAAAGAAGATCAGGATGATCCACCACAGGCTCTGGCTCAGGCAGGCGTCGATAGCTTCAGCCGTAAACAACAAAGTCAACGGCCACAGGATAATCAAGACTTTCGCAAAAGAGGACGAGGAGCTTGAAGATTTCAAAAAGAAGAGTCAAGACCTGAACGATGCGCAGTATATGAGCCGCAAGCTCGAATCCGTCGTTCTTCCGATGTATTCCGTGGCGCTGTATCTTTTCGTCAGCGTGATGTTTTTCCTCGGGGGAGTCATGGTGCTCAAGGGGAAAATGACCGTTGGAACTCTGATGGCGTTTGTGGTTTACGTCGAGATGCTTCGCGAGCCTGCGGAGTTTTTGACGTGGCTTTTCAACTGGTGGGAAAGGTGCGTCGATTCATCCCAGAGGGTTTTTGAGATTATCGATTCACGCCCCGACGTGCTCGAAAGCGACAACCCGACTATCCTCGGCAAAATGGCGGGGAAAATCGAAATCAGAAACCTCAACTTTGAATACGAGGTCGGCCATCCGGTTATAAAAGATCTGAATCTCACGGTCGAACCGGGGACGATGCTCGGCATCACGGGGAAAACGGGCGCCGGCAAAAGCACGCTCGTAAACCTTATTGCACGTCTGTATGATCCAAGGACGGGGGACGTGCTGATCGACTCGGTAAACGTCCGGGATCTTCCCTTTGAACAGCTTCGCAAAAATGTCGGCATGGTCTCGCAGGAGATATATCTGTTTTCCGGTTCGATCGCCGACAACATAAAGTACGCCAAACCCGAAGCGACCTTTGAGGAAGTCGTAAAAGCGGCGAAGGCGGCGAACGCGCACGAATTCATAATGCGCCTGCCCGACGGGTACGACACAAGGATCGGCTCCGGAGGCCAGGATCTGTCCGGCGGGGAAAGGCAGAGGATCTCGATCGCAAGGACGATCATCCAGAATCCGAAGGTGCTCATCCTCGACGAAGCCACTGCGGCGATGGATACCGCAACGGAGCGCAAGATACAGTCCTCCGTCGCGAAGCTCAAGGAAGGCAGGACGACGATAGCGATCGCCCACAGGCTTTCGACCTTGAAGGATGCCGACAAAATCGCAGTGATAACCGACGGCGAGCTGACGGAGTACGGCACGTTCGAGGAACTCATAAAGCTGAAGGGTGAATACTACAACCTCTATAAAATACAAAACGATCTGCGCAAGCAAATGGTGCTGGGGGAGGATGAATGATGCAGGACATGACTTTTGAATATCTGGACCCGGGCGAAATAACCCTGTCGGTCAACAGCAGCGGCTTTTGCTCCATGATATATGCTTCGCGGGAATACAAGCGCGTTGAACTGCTCAGGGCGTATCCGCTGTCCGAACCGTTCAGGTACATCTGCGTGGAAGACACCGATCACAACGAGATCGGCATAATCGAGGACGTTTCCATGCTCGATGAAAAATCGGGGGAAGTCGCGAGGACAATGCTCGAGCGCAGGTATTTTACCCCCGAGATTACCGGATTTATCGAGATAACCCTGAAACCCGGCACGACCTATTTCGACTGTATGTTCGGCGATAGGGAAAAGAGCTTTGTCGTCAGGGACGTCAGTCATAACGTCTTTTACATCGGCGAAAACGTGGCGAGGATAAACGACGCCGATGGCAACAGATATGTCGTCCATCTCGACAAACTTGACAAAAAGAGCAGGAAGAAGATCGAGCCGCTTCTTTACTGATATTTCGGAGGAACGCATCAGTGTCGAAGAAAAAGAATACCATCGGGTTTGACCTCGACCTCAGCGGAAGATTCTGCAACGGAAGCCTTTGCTTTGAGGGCGGGAAGATAAAAAAATCCGACGAAAACGAACTGACAACTGAATATTCTCTTGAAAACATTTCCGAGGTCTGCGTTTTTGCGGGCGTCGGCTGCGGTAGCATGGAGATGAGGAAGAACGGCTGCGGCGACGAGGACAACATTCTGCTTTGCAGGTTTTCGATGACTTGTATGAAACAGGCGCTGGAGTTTTGCAAGATGGTCAACGCGTACCTGAAAACCGGCGAAGAATATGAAGCAGAGTTCGACGACGGACGCTGCCCGAATTGCGGCCGACCGATGCTGCCGGATACGAAAGAATGCCTCATGTGCGCGAAAGGCTCCGTCGTTTTTGCCAGAGCTTTCAGGATGTTCAAGCCTTACTATCTTTCGGTTATAAGGATCTCGCTTTTGCTTCTGCTTGCGACGGGAATGACGATCGTCACTCCGCTCGTCCAGGGCAAGCTGATCGACAAATATTTTTCCGGCCTGCAGAGCGTGCCGTATCAAAGCGCATTTGGCGGGTTGCTCAGGGCGGTGCTTTTGCTCGTCGGGGTCTATGTCGGCGGAATAGTCCTCGGTATGGTCTCGACCTTGATGACCGCGAAGACCGGGTGCGCCTTTTCGCACGAGATGCGGTATCGTCTATTTGAAAAAATCGAGCAGATGTCCGTCTCCGCCGTGGCGAAGCACACCACGGGCGAGCTGATCCACAGGATAACCAGGGACACGGAGTTCGTGATGAATATGTTCGTCAGCGACGGCAGCAAACTGCTTGAAAAAGCGGTGACTTTTGTCGTCGTGCTCGGCATACTGTTTTCGATAGACCCGTTTCTGACCCTGCTTGTGCTTTTGCCCGTGCCCCTTGCCGTTGCGCTGTTTGTCAGGACGAACAACACCGTTCGCAGGAACAATATGCTCTTGTGGCGAACGGGGGCGAAAGAGACTTCGGCGCTCAACGACGTGATCCGCGGCATCAGGGTGGTAAAAGTTTTCGGCAACGAGGACAGCGAGATCAAAAAATACTCCGCCGTGTCCGGGAGCTTTTGCAGGATGTCGATCATCAACGGCAGATTCTGGGCGCTGTTTGTCGAGCCGGTCTCGTTTATCGTCGGGCTTGGCGAGCTGCTTGTTCTGCTCGTCGGCGGCAAAATGGTGCTCGACGGGCGGATCACCCTCGGCAGCTTTGTGAGCTTCAACCTCTACCTTGCCTACATATATTCGCCGCTGAAATGGATGTCGGGCTTGCCCAGGAGATTGTCTCAGGCGGTGACGAGCCTGCTGAAGATATTTGACATCCTCGACGAAAAAGCGGATCAGCCGGATCTTGATAATTCTCAAAAGGATTTCGAGCCGGGCGACATAGAATTTGAAAACGTGACTTTCGGCTATTCGCCGTATGAGCCCGTGCTGAAAAACATAGACCTGAGCATAAAACAGGGCGAGATGGTCGGGCTTGTCGGACATTCCGGCGCAGGAAAGTCGACCATGATAAATATGATGATCAGGCTTTTCGACCCGGACAGCGGAAGGATAATGCTCGGCGGCACGGACGTCCGCGAATTTGATCAGCGTCTTTACAGGAAGAACATCGGCGTAGTTTTCCAGGACACATATCTCTTCGCCGGGACAGTGCTTGAAAACATACTCTATGCGAAGAACGACGCATCTTTCGGCGAGGTGATAAATGCGGCGAAGGTCGCCAACGCTCACGAGTTCATCATGCGCCTGCCGGACGGCTACAACACCGTCATCGGCGAGAACGGCTATCGGCTCTCCGGCGGTGAGCGCCAGAGGATAGCGATCGCCCGCGCAGTGCTGCGCGACCCGAAGATCTTGATTCTCGACGAGGCGACTTCTGCGCTTGATCCCGGGACGGAGGAACAGATCCAGCAGGCTTTCGGCAGGCTCGTGAAGGGCAGGACCACTGTTGCGATTGCCCATAGGCTGTCGACTCTGCGCCACGCCGACAGGCTTGTTGTCATCGAAAACGGCGAGATCGCCGAACAGGGTTCCCACGTCGAACTGCTCAAAAAGCGCGGGATATACTATTCCCTCGTCATGGCTCAAAGACAGCTTTCGACGAAAGAATAAAAACAAAAAACCGTACGATTCATTTTTCAATGGTCGTACGGTCTTAATTTTGTCTGTCTTTGTTGTCGCTCAATTCCAGAATGTAATCAGCTGTGGTGTTGTAAAGCCTTGCCAGAGCGATCAGGATGTCGTTCGGAACGTCACGGCACCCGTTATGTACCCACAAAAACCTGTCTTCTGCCAAATTCGCTTGACATGGTGTTTCAGGAAAACATATAATTAGTTTAGCGAATTGTAAATAGAAAACAGACCGTTGAGAAATCCTCGAAACGATCTATTTATCCTGTGCGGAACATCCCTTTTCCCGACGCAGGAATGAGCAAGAATCTGAAGAAAGGAGAAGCCGTGTTTTTTATCAAAAGGGAATGAGAAAAGATTTATAATATATTTTTAAAAGATTCAAACAGAGAATACAAACCAAAAAGCGTGTGCCATTAGGGGGAGCGACTTAGGGATACGTCAGGTTTTGAAAGGATCTTTTTCGTTAATTCTTCATCAAAAACACCGGGATACGTCAGTATGCCCGGTGTTTTGTGATTTTGCCTTAAGCAAAAAATCTCTCTTT
>JAFTCG010000079.1 GCA_017454815.1 Clostridia bacterium | reverse complement strand
T
The DNA here is from genome assembly GCA_017454815.1 of Clostridia bacterium. Taxonomy (GTDB): domain Bacteria; phylum Bacillota; class Clostridia; order Oscillospirales; family Acutalibacteraceae; genus SIG575. Next base: position 4,839 of record JAFTCG010000079.1, on the reverse strand, counting down.
GCGGCCTTCTGTCGGGGTAGCAAAGTCCATCCATGCAGAAGTCGCCGTCGTGGTGCCTTTCGCCGCTGTCCCCACCGTAGCCGTATTTTATTCTGCCGTCGTCGGCTTTGCCGAGGATCACGGCGTGGTCAGCCCATTCCCAGATGAGCCCACCGCAAAGCCTGTCATTTTCCATGAACAGGTTGTGGTATTCCTCGAGGTCGCCGGGACCGTTGCCCATTGCGTGGCAGTATTCGCAGAGAATGAACGGGCGTTTTTCGTTCTTGCCGCTTATGAATTTGCGTATTACCTCCGGACTCCAATACATTGCCGAAAGAACGTCAAGGTCGTCGTAGGGAGTTTTGTCGAGCGAGGCAACGCTTTCGTAGTGAACAAGCCTTGTTCGGTCGATGCTCTTGATAAGTTTTGCGCCCTGCCGGAAGTTTTCACCGTAGCCGCTTTCGTTTCCGAGCGACCAGAAAATTACGCAGGGACGGTTTATATCTCTCGTCACAAGAAGTTTTTCACGGTCGAGTATCGCTTCACGAAAACGCTCGTCGCAGGCGATCAGCGAGATCGCATCATATCCGTCGACGCCGTACTTGTTGGCGATGTTTATGCATCCGTGGGTCTCAATGTCCGCTTCGTCGATGACGTAAAGCCCGAGCTCGTCGCAGATTTGATAAAACTCCGGAGCGTTGGGGTAGTGAGAAGTGCGCACCGCGTTGATGTTTGCTTTTTTCATCATCGTGAGATCTTTTCTCATCTTTGCCTTATCGGCGTAATATCCTGTGTCGGGATAACTGTCGTGACGGTTTGCGCCGAAAATCTTGATATGCCTGCCGTTGAGCTTCAGGGCGCGGTCTTCGACGTAAACTCTGCGAAAACCGATTCTTTCGCCGATGATCTCGAAATCGGTTTCAATTTCAAGTTTGTAGAGATATGGACTTTCCGCAGACCAGAGCGACACGCTTTCGATGCGCTTTTCCAATTGAGCGTTTTCGGGAACGAATTCTTCAAAAATAAGCTCTTCGCCGTCAAAAAGCCTGACGGTTGCGCTCGCTGCGTGTAAAGTCATGCGCAGGATCCCCGATTTGAAACTGTCGTCGGGCTGAGCGGTGATCGTATAGCTCTCAAGCCTTTTTTTGGGGCGCGAGAGAACGTAAACGTCCCTGAAGATTCCCGAAAGCCTGAACTTGTCCTGATCTTCAAGATAGGTCCCGTCGCACCATTTGAGGACGGCAACGCAGATCTCGTTTTTGCCCTCGGCGAGACAGTCTGTTATATCAAATTCTGAAGTATGGTGCGAAACCTGGGAATATCCGACAAATTTTGAGTTGACGTAGAGATAAAAACAACTGTCAACGCCCTCGAAGCAGAGTATTCTTCTGAAGCCGTCGGGGGAGTAAAGGTAATCCCTCCTGTAGACCCCAACGGGGTTTTCGTCGGGAACAAACGGAGGATCGAAGGGGATAGGATAGTTGATGTTCGTGTATTGAGCCGTGTCATAACCGAAAAGCTGCCAGTTGGACGGAACGGGGATCGTGTCTTTGAGATCCATGCTCGTGAAGTCGTCGGGCAGGTCGATAACGCTGTCATAATATGAAAATCCCCACTGACCGTTGAGCAGCTCAAAGCATTGCGAATTTTCACGATCTGAAAAAGCGTCCTGCCCCTTTTTGAAGGGGATGAAATAATTGTGGTCGGGCATTGTGCCGACGTGCAGCTTTTGCAGATTTTCGTGGCAGTTCATGAAGCTTTTTGCACAGCCGGGTTTTGAAATGCTTGAAATATCCATTTTGGCGTCCTTTCAGGTTCGATAGTTTCAAAAGATGATCCCGACCGGCGGGATCCGGTAACATTCTAATTATAAAAAACACAGCCGATGTTGTCAACAATATTTTCAAACAATCACGCAATCGCGCAGAAAATTGTTGCCGTGACCTTGACAATATCTGCTTTTAGGGATAAAATAACAACATAGGAGATTATGAAAAACAGCGACAGATTTTCGTAATTTCAATAAAGATTTGACAGGAGCGTTTTTTATGAAATTCGGAATACAATTATTCACCTTGCGAGACCATATGCAGTCGGAGGAGGGGATCCGCGCTTCCCTTGAAAAGGTTGCCAAAATGGGTTGCAAATTTGTCCAGGTGTCGGGCTTCCCGTACGATCCCGTAACTTTCAGGGCGATGTGCGACGAGCTTGGGCTGAAGATAGTTTCTACTCACACTGCGGCGGATCGCATTCTTGCCGAGACTCAGAAGGTGATAGATGACCACAAGATCCTCGGCTGTGACTCGATCGGCATCGGCGGATTCATCGGCGAGAGGACGCTCGAAGGCGCGAGAAAATTCCTGGAGGATTTTACTCCCGCCATGGAACTCATCAGGGAGAACGGTATGCAGTTTCAGTATCACAACCATGCGTTCGAGTTTGAGCGTTTCGGCGAGACGAGCATTTTTGACGTGCTCGTCAACGAGAGCGATCCCGAGCTTATGGGATTTACCCTTGACACATATTGGGTGCAGTACGGCGGGAAAAACCCTGTCGACGTGATCAATTCGCTGAAAGGCAGGATCCACGTCTGCCACTACAAGGACTATGCGATCGTAAAGGATGAGCCGCGTTTTGCGGCGGTCGGCGCAGGAAACCTCAACTGGAAGGCGATCAACAGCGCCTTTGAGGAAGCGGGCGCGGAGTATGCTTTCATCGAGCAGGACAACTGCTATGAAAAAGACGCCTTTGACGAGATCGCATACAGCTATAATTATGTAAAACAATTTGAAGGATAAAAACATTTAGCGAAGAACAAAAAAACAGAATATAATTGACAAACAGGGTACAGAATTTCATTCTTATTCCGTACCCTGTTTTTTCTTATTTCGGAAGGGCGTTGCCCTTACCCATATTAGTTTCTTTTTTCGACGTTTTTTCTCCCTCGTCATACATTTGTATGGACTTCAGTCGAAGAAAACGCCGTCTTCATCTAAATGCCGCATTTAGCGAAGAACATCGGCGTGTCGCCGCAGCCAAGCCGTGTCAGTGTTCATCTGATTCTTTCCTTGAGTGCGCGAGCAAGCGTGACGCTTGACCCAAGCCGTGCCGGTGTTTATCTGAATCTTTAACGAAGTGCGCGAGCAATTGATTGTTTTTTTAAGAATAGTCTGATAAAAACACGATAGGGTGCAGAAACGAAAATCTGCACCCTATTGCTTTATGCGTTTGGAAGGGCGTTGCCCTTACCCCAATTGTGTTTCTTTTTTCGACGTTTTTTCTCACTCAGAGTACTAATTGTACAGCCTTCAAGAGAATAAAACGCCGTCTTCATCAGAATGCGACTGCCACTTTATATTTCAGCCATTCAGCAGTTGATTGCCGCGTCCAGAACCTCGCCTATCTTGTCCCTGAAAACGAGGTTTGCGCTGCTGTCGAAGTGCGTTTCGTCGCGGTTTATCAGCACGACGTTTTCGCCTTTGAAATATTGGACAAAACCTGCGGCGGGGTAGACGGAGAGCGAAGTCCCCCCGATAATCAGCAGGTCGGCGGATGAGATCGCGTCGATGGCTGATCTTATCACCTTTTCGTCCAGGGGCTCCTCGTACAGCACAACGCAGGGCTTGATGACGCTTGCGCAGTTTTCACACCTCGGGATTTTGCCTTTGAACGCCTTAACCTGCTCGAAAGTCATCGTTGCACGGCATTTCGGGCAATAGTGATTCAGCACTGTGCCGTGGAGTTCGATCACGTTTTTGCTTCCCGCCCGCTGGTGCAGGCCGTCGATATTCTGGGTTATGACAGCCTTCAGCTTGCCCGCCTTTTCCAGCTTGGCCAGCGCAAAATGAGCCTTGTTCGGCTCGGCGGAGGTGTTGAGGAAATAGTTGTAGTAAAAATCGTAAAAAACGTCGGGATGCTGCTCGAAAAAGCTCCTGCTCAGGATCGTTTCGGGCGGGACGTTGTATTGGCGGACGGTGTTGTAAAGCCCGTCCTCGCTGCGGTAATCCTTGACGCCGCTTTCGGTGGAAACGCCTGCGCCGCCGAAGAAAACGATGTTGCTGCTTTTGTCGATGAGTTTTTTGAAAGCCTCGATCTTGTTCTGATCCATTTAACGCACCTCTTTCATTTATGGTCACCTCTGAAGATTCTCATACATTCATTTTGCTTGCTCTTTTTTTGCCATATTTCGCAAAAATGCTCGTTAACACACAAAGTATTGCCTGCGCTTTTTGTTTCATCTGACGATAAAGATCTCTTCGCAATCTGAACGTGTCGAATATTTAGAGGTTCCCCTTTTATGCTTTAATGCTACCACAAGTTGAAGGAAAACGCAATACGATTTTTCGGATCAAACAATAATTCGCCGCAAAGCTGTTTTTGTTGACATCCGACGGTGAGATTATGTATAATAATACCATAGTAAAATCTGGAGGAGAGATTATGAAAAAGACAATAACAAAATTCTTGGCACTGCTCCTGACATTGGCGATGGTGCTAAGTATTGCGCCGATGACAGTATTTGCACAGGACGAAGTCGTTGAACACACGACGCCTGTAAGCGTTGGCGACAACAAACTTGCTGCCACAGGCCAGTGCGGCGACAACGTATTTTGGTCGTTCAATTCATCTACCGGTACACTCACCATCAGCGGAACAGGGAAGATGTATGATTACAATTGGAACGGAAGTCCATTTTATGAAAATTCATCTATCAAATCTGTCACGATCCAATCCGGCGTAACGAGCATTGGCAAAGATGCGTTTTCATGGTGTAGCAGTTTAACAAGCATAACGATACCCGACAGCGTAACGAACATTGGCGATTCTGCATTTTCTGGTTGCAACAGTTTAACAAGCATC
>JAFTCG010000078.1 GCA_017454815.1 Clostridia bacterium | reverse complement strand
GAAACTGTAGCTCACGAAGCTGACGGAACTTACGGAAAGTTCGTCCTTGAGCCTTTGGAAAGAGGTTATGGTCTGACGCTCGGAAACAGTATGAGAAGAGTTCTCCTTTCATCTCTTCCGGGATACGCCATCACTTCCGTTAAGATCGACAACGTTCTCCACGAGTTTTCGAGCATCGAAGGAGTCCAGGAAGACGTTACGGAGATAGTTCTTAATCTCAAAGAGGTCATCCTGAAGATCCACGGCGACGGCCCGAAAGTAATGTACATCGAGTTCGACGGCGAAGGCGAAATCACCGCCGGAGACATCAAAACAGACAGCGAAGTCGAGATCATCAATCCGGAGCATCACATCGCTTCGTGCGACAAAAACGCTCACGTTTACATGGAGCTCACTTGCGACAAGGGCAGGGGCTACGTTTCTGCAGAACGCAACAAAGCGATCTTGCAGCCGATTATCGGCGTGATCGCAATAGATTCAATCTACACACCTGTTTTAAAGGTGAACTACAACGTCGAGAACACACGCGTAGGCCAGATCACTGACTACGACAAGCTCACGCTTGAAGTGTGGACGAACGGCACTATAACCGCAAAAGATGCCGTTTCTCTCGCAGCCAAGATCCTCAACGACCACCTCATCCTCTTCGGCGATCTCTCAGATGAGGCGTATGACACGGAGGTTATGGTTATCAAAAACGATAGCGGAAAAGAAAAAATCTTAGAGATGACCATTGAGGAACTTGACTTATCTGTCCGCTCATTCAATTGTCTCAAGAGAGCGGGTATCAACACGGTCGAGGATCTGATCAGCAAAACCGAAGACGACATGATGAAAGTCAGAAATCTCGGCAGGAAGTCTCTTGACGAAGTTGTTCTGAAGCTCAATTCAATTGGCTTTGAACTTCGCAAGGAAGAAGAATAAAGACCCGACCTAACGGTAAAGGAGTGATTTTAATGCCAGGAGCCAGAAAACTCGGAAGAGCAAGCGACCACCGTAAAGCTATGCTCAGAGCTATGGTAACTTATATCATCGAAAACGGCAAAATAGAAACCACTGTTACAAGAGCTAAAGAAGTTCGCGCAATGACCGAGAAAATGATCACTGTCGCCAAGAACGACACTCTTGCAGCCAAACGTCAGGTTTTGGCATACGTCACAAAAGAGGACGTTGTTAAAAAACTGTTTGACGAGGTAGCTCCTAAATACAAGGACGTTAACGGTGGCTATTGCCGCATCACAAAAACAGGACCCCGCCGCGGCGACGCAGCGGAAATGTGCATAATCGAGCTCATCTGATTGTGACGCATTGATCCGGTTTTCGGCGGATGATCTTCCGCCAAAACAACAAAACGAATTCCCCGAACCGGCTTTTCCGTTGGTTTGGGGTTTTTGATTTTTCCGGGGCAACCGTCCAAACCCCCCATTTGGGGGGTAGATAACACGATCGAGATTCTTTTATAATATTATTGGTATAAAGCAAGGGCTCGCCTAGTTTTATGTCGACCATTACAATCTGAAAGGAATTGACAGTTATGGGACTTTTTGACAAAAAATTCTGCGACATCTGCGGAGAAAAGATCAGCCTGCTCGGCAATCGTAAGCTCGAGGACGGAAATATGTGCAAGGATTGCGCGCACAAAATTTCTCCCTTTATGACCGACAGAAGAAGGACTACCATCGCCGAGATGAAAGAACATCTGGCGTACCGCGAAGAAAACAAGGCTAAGCTCAGCGCGTTCAGACCGACTCAGACTTTCGGCGAGGGCAAGAAGGTTTATATCGACAGCGCCGCCGGAAATTTTGTTGTTTCTTCAAATTCGCCCGGAAATTGGGACAAGGAAAACCCCGACGTAATGCCGCTGTCTTCGGTCACCCAGTGCGTTATGGACATTGACGAGGATCGCGACGAGATATTCACAACGGATTCCCAGGGCAACAGAATCAGCTACAACCCGAAGAGATATAAGTTTACTTACGACTTCAACATGAAGATCGTTGTCAGCAACCGCTGGTTTGACGAGATCACATTCCGCCTTAACACGTTCGACGTTGAGGGCATGGGAACAATGCAGTACCACAACTACGAGATGATGGGCAACCAGATCCGCGCAGCTCTCACGGGTGCTCCCATGATGCAGCAGGGATTTGTACAGCAGCCCCAGCAGGGATTCATGCAGCAACCGCAACAGGGATTCGTTCAGCAGCCCCAGCAGGGATTCATGCAGCAACCCCAGCAGGGATTCGTTCAGCAGCCCCAGCAGGGATTCGTTCAGCAGCCTCAGCAGGGATTCATGCAGCAACCGCAACAGGGATTCGTTCAGCAGCCGCAACAGGGATTCGTTCAGCAGCCGCAACAGGGATTCGTTCAGCAACCCCAGCAGGGATTCGTTCAGCAGCCCCAGGGCGCGGCGCAGTGGTTCTGCCAAAATTGCGGCACACCCAACACAACAAACTTCTGCCAGAATTGCGGATCACCCCGCCAAGGCTAAAAACCATAAAAAGAGAGATGACCGTGTAGTTTTACACGGTCATCTTTTTGCTGTAAGATTTAAAATTTTAAAGCAGTACTTCGGCGTTAGTGCCGTAGAAAATATCGCTTTTTCCGGAAATGATTTTGAAGAATTCTTCCATCTTGTCCCAGAACGCAGGATCGATGTCGAATTCGTAGGCGTGTCCCCAAATATAGAATATCTGATCTTCTTTCGGATCAAGCTCGACAAATTTCTGTCCCAGCTCAAAGAGCTGTTCCCAGTGATCATGGTGATGGATCGTCGGCTTGAAAACGTAGAGGTCTTCTTGAAGATCGAAGTTGAAGGTCGGGACGGTAGTGCGTGCATATTTAATACCGGTGTTGTTTTTGATGACTTCTGCGACGTGTTCGTTGAAATTAACACCGCCACCCGGATATGCCATGCCGACGACCTCGTAGCCGACAAGCTCAGAGAGGTTTATCCTGTCCTGTTCAACCTGGCGAACGATAACATTATCGTATTTTATTTCAGGCAGGAAAGGATGCATCAGAGTGTGAGCGGCGACCTCGTGGCCGTCGTAAACGCTTTTTACGTCGTCGGGGTTGATTTTGTCGTGGCTTACTCTCACGTTGTCGCGTACAAGCTCGCCCGGAAGCCCGAGCAGATCGGAGTTGAGGTTGAACGTGCATTTCAAGCCGTATTTGTTAAGAAGCTCGATCAATCTGATGTCCTGTGTCACACCGTCGTCGTAGCTGAACGTGATCGCTTTTTTCTTTCCGTTGATCATTGTTTCTACCACCTTCATTTGGAAATATCAAATAAATTATAATACAGCCGAAACGTTTTGTCAATCAAAAAAGGGACTGCCGCATTCGGATGAAAACGACAGCCCCAAAAAAGTGAATCTATTATTCGACTGTGACAAATACGCCTTCTTCGCAACCGAGTTTGATCGAAACGGAACTGCCTTCATATATGGTTGCAACGCCCTTTTGGTATACAGTGATTTTTTCGCCTTTGTCGAACGTAGCGGTAAGGTCTGCGCTTGTGCCGGCGAGCTTGCCGTTCGTGTTGACAAAGGTGTAGGCTCTCGAGCTGCCCTCCTTGGCGGTAAAGCAGCCGCAGAGGATATGATCTTTGGAGTCGATCGTGCAGCCTCTGTCCTCGCGGCTTATCGGGCTGAGGTAGGCGTAGTAGTTTGTGGCGTCAGCGCCGTGGCCGTTCTTGAAGAATGTGCCGACGTTGGTGTATTTTGCGTAAAGATCGGCGAACGAGGAAACTTCCTTGTTGACCGTCTGAACGGCGGTATATGTGGCGGTTTTTTCGCCTTTTTTGTTTACGAGCCATGCTTCATCGTCCCACCAGCCTGAGCTGTAGCAGGCGTGAATAACGGCTTTTGCGCCGAAAGAAAGAGAAACGTACATCTGATAGCGGATATCCTCGGGATTGTCGCAGTATCTTGCTTCATATTGATCTCCGCCGCAGGCTTGGGTGATGACCCAGAGTTTTCTGCCTGTTGCGCGGCAAGCCTCTGCAAGAACGTCAAGATTGTTGAGCCAAAATGCGCCGGACGTGTTATTTGTTGACAACGGGTAAATATCGACGCAGACAACGTCTGTGTCAACAGTGCTGATATACATTGAAACGTATTTTCTGTAAAGCTCCATCCACTGGATGGTCGAATAGTTTGCCAGAGCGAATTTGTTGTAAAGCTCCTCGTTTTCTTTCGTGACGAGGGGAACAAATTTCGTTCTGAAATTGGTCGCTCTTGTTTTCTCCTGAACTTTTTCCTGGAATTCGGTGCATGGGAAAAGCGGGAAGCCCGCCTGTTCTTCATTAAAATAGTTAGGCAGAAGATTGACAAGCGGAAGAGTCTTTGTTCCGAGGCTGTAATAGTGGTTCACTGCGCTTGCAACCTTATTGAATTCGGATGAGCATGGCTCGTCGATGATACTATCGCCCCAAAGGCATGGTCTGTTCCTGAAGGTTTCCTTCGTGAGGCTCAGGACAGGATCGGGGTTATAGTTCCATATCCATCCGCCGTTTGCATTCAGCCCGTGCGCTACGATGCCGATGCCGTTGGCGTCGCAGTAGTCGAGCAGGGTGTTGTTCACGTTCGTGATGAGGAAGTCGAGCCCGGCTTCTTTGATTTGTGCAAAATGTTCCTCGTCGGAATATTTGAGATTATAGCCGTATCCGCCGATGTTGAGCCTGTCAATATCGAAGCAGTATTCCCTCGGCGTAGCCATGATCGGCTTATATCCCGCATAGCCGACGACCGAAGCGGACGGCAATGCCGTGATCACAAGAGAAAGTATAAAAGAAAGAACAGCTTGAACAATTGCTTGAATAATGGCCATAAGGTGCCTCCTGGTTATACAATTTATCGACAATTAACTGTCGACGATTCAGTTAAAAAAGCAAAACACAAAAAACCAAGTCGGAAATCCTGATTTGCATTTTGAGTTTTATTCGACCTTTACAAATACGCCTTCTTCACAGTCAAGCTTGAGTGAAAGCTCATTGCCGTCAATAACTGTTGCAACGCCTTTTTGATAAACGGTGATTTGTTTCGCATCGTCAAACGTAACATCGCAATACGCTTTTGCACCTCTGAATTTTCCGTTCATATTGACAAACGTATATGCTCTGGAGTTGCCCTGCTTCGCTTTGAAACATCCGGCAAGGATATGATCTTTGACGCTGTCAAAATCGTCGATCTCACAACCTCTGTCCTCGCGGCTGACAGGCGACAGGTAGGCGTAAAAACCGGTGCCGTCTGCCATGTGACCGTTTTTGAAAAACGTTCCTTTGTAGTCATAATTTGCATAAAGATCGGTGAATGCGGCAATTTCCTCGTTTGTCTGTTTAACGGCGTCGAATGTTGCCGTCTTTTCGCCGCGCTTATTTATAAGCCATGCGTCCGGATCCCACCAGCCGCTTGAATAGCAAGCGTGGATAACGGCTTTCGCTCCAAATGCGAGAGAAACATACGTCTGATAGCGAATATCTTCAACGTTGTCGCAAAATCTTCTTCCGTCAGCTTCGTCGGGAGTCTTGCCGCCGCACGTCTGAGTGTGGATCCAAAGCTTTCTGCCTGTTTCTCGGCACGCTTCGGCAAGGACGTCAAGGTTGTTGAGCCAAGTGAACGTTGTCGTGTCATATTGCTGCATCGGATAGAAATCAACGCAGATAACGTCTGTATCGACTTTGCTGATGTAGTTGGATACATATTGTTTATAAAGGTCATATTGCTCAGTGAGACAATAATCAACCATGGCGATTTTATTGTAAAGCTCCTCGTTGAACATTGTGAGGATCGGCACAATATCTCTTCTGACGGGAGTATTGCGAAGCAATGATGCGATTTGTGTCTGCTTGTCTGTATATTCGGGATAGCTGAATCCCGCCTGGTCCTCTTTGAAATAGTTTGGAAGCAGGTTGACGAGCGGAAGAGTCTTTGTTCCGAGGCTGTAGTAGTGGTCAACGGCTTTAGCAACTTTGTCAAACTCCGTTGAGCACGGTTCGTCAATAATGCTGTCGCCCCAAAGACAAGGCCTGTCCTTGAAGGATTCTTTTGTGAGATTCAAAACGGAATCGGGATTGAATCTCCAGATGTATCCGCTTTTTGTATTAAGCCCGTGCGCTACGATACCGATACCGTTTTCGTCGCAATAGTCAAGCAGCGCATCGTTGACGCTTGTAACAAGGAAATCGAGCCCGGCTTCTTTGATTTGTGCAAAGTGTTCATCATCGCTTAAAGCAAGATTATAGCCGTATCCGCCGACATTAAACCTGTCAATATCAAATCTGTATTCTCTCTGCGTTGCAACGATCGGCTCATATCCGCCGTATCCGATAACGGAAGCCGCGGGCAGAGTAGGAATGATCAGCGAAAGGACAAACGCTATTATACCCTGAACCCATTTGAACAACTTGTCAAAAACAACCATGACATCCATAAATATACCTCCCGAAGTTTTACACCATAATTATAAATGATTTCACATTTCTTGTCAATAAAATAATGATATATTGCCGCAAAAAATCACACTTGATCGACGACATTTTCCGATCAAGTGTGATACATTTGGCAGGACGTAACGTTTTATTTTTTCCTGACCTCAAAGCAGAGCCAGTTGTGGAGTTCGTGCCTTTCAACAACTTCAAATCCGTTTTCTTCAAATGATCGAAGCACGTCATCTTCGCGGACGTCAACAATTCCCGAAGTGATGAACACTCCGCCGTCTTCAAGGTATGAGGCGACTTGTTTGGTGAAAAGAATTATGACGTCTGCAACGATATTTGCAACGATAACGTCGAATTTTCCGCTGACTTTATCCGTGAGGTTTCCGTTGATGAAGGTATATTTTGAAGGATCAATACCGTTTCTTTGGGCGTTCTCGTTCGCGGTTTTAACGGCGAGCTTGTCGATGTCAACGCCGACAGCTCTTTTTGCGCCGAGCAGGAGAGAGGCGACCGAGAGGATACCGCTTCCGCATCCGAGGTCGAGCACCTCAACGCCGTCGCTGATATACTTTTCAAGCGTTTCAAGGCAAAGGCGCGTCGTCTCGTGCGTTCCGGAGCCGAAGGCGAGTCCGGGCTCGATCCTCAGGACTGCTCTGCCGTCGTCGTTTTCGGTTTCGAGCCAATCGGGCTGAATGAGCAGCTTTTCGCCGATTTTAATGGGTTTGAAATAATCCTTCCAGTTGTTTTCCCAATCCTCGTTTTTGCATTTTGAAGTGTCAACGGTGTGAGAAATGTTTTCGCTGTTGAGCCTTTCGCTCAGGAAAGCGACCGCTTCGGCAGGGCTTTCCTCGGGGGAGATGTAGATGTGAATAAGCCCTTTTGTTCTGTCTTTGCTGAGAAGCTCCTCGTCGATGAGGTCGATGTTGGCGATCTCCCACGCTTCCTGTTCAAGAGTCCTGTAGTCCTCAATATAAATGCCGTAAGGAACGACCATTTGCGCAATACTTTCCGCGCGCTCGATGTCGTTTGCGTCGATGGTGATAATCACTTCGGTCCAGTCCATGTTTTACCTCTTAATATTTGTTGTGTACTTTTTCCGCAAAGCAGACTACGTCCTTGAAATCGATCGGGGTGCCGTCGTCGAGGATCGCTCTGCCGCTCATCTTTCCGAAAACCTGATGCTGGTCGGAGACGATGAATTTCAGGTCAATTTTGGCAGCCCTGTCGATGATGGGAGTGAATTCCGTTTCAAACCTGCCGTCGGAGGAAGTGAAAGTCCATTTGTCGGTGTAGGATGATTCGGGGATATTGAATCTCACGTCGTCGAACTTGTGGGCTTTGCCGTCGTAGAAGATTACGTTTTCGCTCGCAAGGCTCGTGTCGCCGAAACCGTAGCCGATGTTAAAGCCAAAGGGCTTGCCGTTCACCGTCGCGTTGCCGGAGCCCCAATACCACGTGTTGTCGTATGTCCAGACACCTCTGCCCCAATCGAGCGTTCCGTAGTCGGTCTCGGGGTTGAAAACGTAGTCTTTTCCGTCAAAATTGACGTAACCTTCCGCCTTCATGCAGTTGATTTTCTGGTTGTAGTAAAAAGCGGTTTTCTTCTCCTTGAACGGCGTGGCGATGACCATGCTGTCCATCGGTGGCTGTTTGAGCCTGATGTTGGCGGTCAGGCGTTTTCCATCCTTGAAGTCGAGGAAATCGCAAATGATCCTTCTTTCGCCTTTCGAGACGCGAAACTCCATCTTAAGTTTTCTGTCGGAATAGATCGTGTTGCCCGATTTTGAGGAGCGTGGAAGGTTGAGCGAGCCCATCGTGAAAGGCTTTAGCACTGTCTGGGTGTGCTCGCAGACGTTTTTGAAATCTATCAAGGACACGCTCTCAAGCCCGACGTAGCCGTTGTCGGAGATCGTGAAAGCCGCCGCGAAATCCTTGGATAGGACAAGGTAGTAATCCCATTCCTTTATCCTGAATTTCGGCGCGCCGATTGATTCTCTGTTGTAGTCCTGGATAAGGTCTCTCGACCAGCCGGGCTGGTTCAGCGTTCCGTCCGAGCGCAGGAGCTTTCCGGGAACGGTTATTTCTCTGTTACGCATGGTTTTTCTCCTTCTCAATCAAGATTTGCTTCGGGCGCAATTGGCTTGCGGGCGTGATTATAAAGCTTCCTGTTGTTGAGCGCCCAGTGCCTTGAAGAAAAATCGTTGGGTTTGACGTTCGAGAGCATATCCGCGAATTCATACATACAGGCGTCAAGCTTGTCGATCTGCGAGAGCACCTCGGCTTCGGGGAAAAGCGGGCGCACCGCTGCGCCGAATTCGGGATCGCCGTGGTGGGAGATCACCATATGTTCCAGCAGGATCGGAACTTCGCCCGATATGCCAAGCTGCCTTGACGCTTCGTCGATCATTATCGCTCCCGAGACAAGGTGGCCGATCAGCTCGCCCTTTGCGGTGTATCCTTTCGCGAGACCTGTTGAAGCAACGTCGTATTCATTAGTCTTCGCAACGTCGTGGAGGATCGCTCCGCCAAGCAGCAGATCGCGGTCGAGGAACGCATAGAGGTTGCAAGCTTCCTTGCAGAGCTTTACGACGGAAAGCGTGTGGACGAGAAGCCCGCCGCGGATGGCGTGGTGGAGTTTGAAGGCCGCAGGCCAGAAAACGAGCTTTTCCTCATTGTCACGGACGATTTTGGAAACGATTTTTTTAACTTCTTCATCGCTGAAGCTGTTGATGATCGCATAGATTTTTGCAAGCATATCCTTTCCATCGTAAGATGCGCTCGGGACGAAATCCTCGATGCGCACGTTGTCGTCGTCCCGGACAAGGCGGATGCGTTCGACCCGAAACTGCGGCTCGCCGTTGTATTCGAGCATTTTGCCCCTGACTTTGACGAGCATATTCGCTTCAAAAAAGCTGTGCAGCTCCTCTTTGTAGTCCCAGAATTTTGCAACGATCTCGCCGCTCCTGTCGGTCAGGATCATGTCGAGGTAGGCAAGACCTTTTGCTGTTGTTTTTTTGTCAAGCGTTTTGATAAGGCAGTATCCTTCAACGGAGTCGGAGTTGGCTGCCGCGCGAATGAATTCCATTTTTTAATTCCCCCAAATATGTTTCTGACTGATATTATATAATATTTTGTAATTTTTTACAACAAAAAAAGCAACAAAAGCAACCGCAAAAAAGCAAAAGAGACGCAAAAAAGCGGCACCGCTTGGCGCCGCTTGAAAAGTTAAATCAATTATGCGTTCTTCGGGAAGATTTTTTCGCCGATGTATTGAACGATTGCGATGTTATTGATGAAACTGTAAAAGCCTTTTACATCAAGGATATTCTCCTGGATGTATTTCATAACATTATCAAGAAGAACACTGAAAACTCCGCCTTTGATAGCACCATTAATTATGTCAACGATTACTTTGAGGATGATAAGTGTGATTTTCTCCTGGAGTTGTTCTTCAGTGGATGGGGCAGTAGTAGTTGCTTTTGTTGTTGGTTTGTCAGCAGCAACAGCTGTAACTGTTCCGGCAAAGATTACTGCGAATGTTGTAGCCATCATAGCTACGATGAGAAGGATGGATATAAATTTTTTCATTTTTTTCTCTCCTTTGAAAGTTTTGTAAACATATTATAACACTATAATCATAGCTTGTCAATCATCAACAAAACCAACTGTAAAGATACAAAAAAGCGGCACCGTTTGGTACCGCTTTGAAAAGTTGAATCAATTATGCATTCTTACTTGCTCGGCTTGCTCGGGGCAACTTTCCAGCCAAGGTATTTAAGAATCGCGCTGCTCTGGATAAGTTTGGTAAGACCGTTTACGGTAAGGATATTCGTCTGGATCCATTTTACAGCGTCATCAATAAGGAAGTTGAAAACTCCGCCTTTGGCAACACTCTTAAGGATGTCAACAACAACTGTAATAACTGCATTGTAGATTTTGCTGTCAATTTCGTACAAGAGCTCGTCCTTAGTCATGGGACCTTTTGTTGTAGTTGTTGTAGTTGCTTTTGTTGTTGTAGTTGTTGTTTTGTCTTCAGCGAAAGCTGTAACTGTGCCTGCGAAGATAACTGCGAATGTTGTAGCCATCATAGCTACGATGAGAAGGATGGATATGAATTTTTTCATTTTTTTCTCTCCTTTGAAAATTTTGTAACCACATTATAACACTATAACCATAGCTTGTCAATAACAAAAATTAAAAAAATATCAAAAAAAGTTAAAAATCCTGAAAAAAAACGGAGTGATATTTGGCAAAAAACAACAAATCTAAGAAGAAAAAATGAGATGAAGCACATTTTTCGCACATTCATCTCATTTTACATTATATAGTGTTTATAAAAGCTGCAAGCAACAATGTGTCGGGGGAAGGATCAGTCTTCTTTTTCGATGTTGGCTTCATCGATAACCTTCTGCATGATGTTTGCGGGAGCGTCCTCGTACCTTGCGAACTCAAGCGTGAAATAGCCTCTGCCGGCGGTCGTCGAACGAAGCACGGTGGAGAAGTCGCCCATTTCAGCCATCGGGACTTCGGCGATAAGCTCCTGCATCTTGGGTTCTTCTGCGGGGCCCATGCCAAGAACACGGCCTCTGCGCTTGGTGATGTCGCCCATAATGTCGCCCGTCTTGTCGTCGGGGATATATGTCTTCAAAGTTCCGATGGGCTCAAGGATGGTCGGCTGAGCCTGAGGGATACCGTTCTTGAAGGCGATCGCGGCTGCGGTCTTGAACGCCATTTCGGAGGAGTCTACCGGGTGGTAGGAACCGAAGTAAAGAGTGGCTTTAAGTCCGACCATCGGGTAACCGGCGATAGCGCCCTTTGCAACGCATTCGCGAAGACCTTTTTCGATCGCGGGGAAATAGTTCTTGGGAACGGAGCCGCCGACGATCTCCTCTGCGAATACGAAATCCTCGCCCTCGATCGGCTCAAAGCGAATGTAAACGTCGCCGAACTGGCCGTGGCCGCCGGACTGTTTTTTGTGACGTCCCTGAACTTCAACTTTCTTGCGGATAGTCTCTCTGTAGGCAACTCTCGGAACAGTGAGGTCAACCTCAACGCCGAGCTTTGCAAGCTTTGCGACGACAACGTCAAGGTGCTGTTCGCCGAGGCCTGAGAGAACCTGTTCTTTAGTCTCGTTGTTGACGGCAAAGCTGATAGTGGGATCTTCTTCGATGATCCTTGCAAGGCCGGAGGCAACTTTTTCTTCCTCGCCCTTCTTCCTGACTTTGACGGCCTTGGAGAGGCAGGGAGCCGGGAAGCTTACGCCCTTGAGCTCGATCTTGTCTTTGGCGGTGGTCATTGTGTCGCCTGTCTTGAAGCTGCCGAGCTTGGAAACAACGCCGATGTCGCCCGCGGGGATGCAGGTCGCGTCTTCCTGCTTGCCGCCCTTGGGAGTGATGATCTTGCCCATTCTTTCGCTTTCGCCCGTGCGAGCGTTGAAGGCGGGAACGTCGGAAGTGATCTTTCCGCTGACAACCTTGAAGAATGACATTTTACCGACGAACGGGTCGGCAACGGTCTTGAAGCAGATCGCCGCAAGAGGTCCGTTTTCGTCGCAGGCAACGTCGCCTTCGCCCGCAGCGTCTTTGGCTGAGGGGATGATGTCGACGATAGCGTCGAGCAGGAGCTCAACAGCGTCGAGCGAAAGACCTGCGCAGGCAAATACGGGAACAAGAGTCTTGTCCTTTACGCCGGCGAGGAGACCTTTTTTGATCTCGTCCGGGGTGAAAGCTTCACCCTCAAAGAATTTTTCCATCAGCTCGTCGTCCGCGGAAGCAACAGCCTCGAGGAAGATGTCTTTCATGGAAGCGACGTCGTCGTTGTCGGGCATCGCGCATTCGGATTTTTTGCCGTCGGCGAATGTATAAGCTTTGTCGGTGATGAAGTCTACATAGCATTTAACTTCCTCGCCCTCGTAGCAGGGAACGACAGCGGGGCAGATCTGGGAGCCGTATTCGCCCTGGAGAGCGGAGAAGGTTTTGTAGAAGTTTCTGTGCTCGGAGTTGCACTTTGAAACGACGATCGCCTTGGAGATGTCCGCGGCTGTAGCGGCTTTGAAAGCTTTTTCAAGGCCGACGTCGATGTCGCTGCCTGCGGAAGTCACGATGAGGGCGCAGTCGCCGGCGCGGATGCCTTCGCTCATGCCGCCTGCGAAGTCAAAAAGGCCGGGAGTGTCGATAATGTTGACCTTGGTGTTTTTCCATTCAAGCGGAGCAACCGCGGTGGAAATGGAAACTTTACGTTTTCTTTCTTCGGCGTCGAAGTCCATTACGGTGTTGGCGTCGAGGACCTTGCCCAATCTATCTGTGGCTTTTGCCAGGAAAAGCATAGCCTCGCAAAGAGTCGTTTTTCCTTTGTCACCATGACCTACAACGGCGATATTTCTGATGTTGTTTGCAGGATAAATTTTCACTTTATTTCCTCCTTAAATGGATTTTCAGGTATGACAGTGAACGATCATACAAGTTGCAACCACCATTATAACACTATTTTGAAAAAAATTCAATAAAAAAATTTCAAAAAAGACAATGTTTTTTTACAAAACAATTTATTTCGCCCATGCCGGACGGTTATGGCAAAAATTCGCCCGAAAGACGGTTTTTGCATTGACAAAAGAAATAATTGTTGGTAAAATCTATTGCAGAGAGAACAACGAACGATCGGGGATCGGTTTCTTTCAAAAATCACACAAAACGGAGAAAACTTTCATGAAAATCAAACCGTTGAACACCCATAATCTCGGGACGGGATTTCTTTATTTTTACGTCCATTTTGTGACCGAGGTCGCGTGCTTTTTCGCGCTCTTCAGGTATGTTGAAGATCCGCCTGCCATGTGGTTGCTGTTTTTTGCGTACGATATGCTGGCGTTCATCCCGCAGGGCATCTTCGGCTACGTTTGCGACAGATTCAAGAAAGTGTCTTTGGGCATAGCCGGGCTTGTGCTGCTGGCGGCGGCGCTGCTGCTTGAACAGTTGGGCAACGTGACGTTTTTGTCGATGGTGATACTGTGCATCGGCAATGCCTTCACCCACGTCGACGGCGCGGAAGTCACGCTCAGGACTTCCAACGGAAGCCTTTCCCACAGCGCGATCTTTGTTGCGGGCGGCTCCTTCGGCGTTGTGACGGGGCAGCTGCTTGCGTCTGCCGGCGCGCCTTACTGGATCGTTTATTTCCTGATCGCCATAGCCGTTCCGTTCGTGATTCTCGGCCATATGTACCTCGGAAAAGATCCCGGGGAAGACCGAGCCTCGTGCCGCGCCTTCAGGTACAGTAATCCCAACGTCGGCAAGGCGCTGATCGTTGTGCTGTCCGTTGCGGTCGTGGTGGTGCGCGGATATATGGCCTACGGTATACCGATCTCGTGGAAGAAAACAACTCTCCAATCCATCATCCTGTTTACCTTCATGGGTGTCGGCAAGGCGCTCGGAGGCGTTCTGGCGGACGTTTTCGGCGTCAAAAAGGTGGCGCTTTCCAGCATCCTCGTCGCGCTTCCGTTTTTGCTGTTGGGCGACAGGCATATGTTCGTCTCGCTCATCGGAGTGATGTTTTTCAGCATGACGATGGCTGTGACGCTGGCGGTACTCGTATCCGTCTTGCCGAATGCGCCGGGGCTCGCCTTCGGATTCACGACAATCGGATTATTCCTGGGCACGGTGCCCGTTTTCTTCTTCAAAATCACGTCTCTTGCGGCGAACTGCATTATGCTGTCGGTGCTGACCGCCGTGTGCGTTGTCTGCTTTGCCGTTTCGATAAGAAAGGATGAAATTGGATGAATATCTTCAATACGGTCAATTCTGCAATTTTCCAATACGTAAAAACGCCGTTTTTTGCGCTCGTCGCCATATTTGCGATTGTGGTCGTTCTGACGGTTGTTTTTGCGGTGCGCGAAATCAAAAATGATACTAAATAGAGTTCTTTTCGGGATGCTGACGGCGTTGGCGCTGACCGTCCTGATCGAGGCGGCGCTGGCGTTTTTGCTGAAAGTCCGGACGCTTTACGGGCAAGCCGTCGTCCTGCTTTCAAACCTGATAACCAACCCGATCCTGAATGCGATCCTGACGGCGGTCTCGTTTTACGTTTCCCCGACGGCGTATTACGTTCTGATCGCTCCGCTCGAGGCGGTCGTCGTGTTTGTCGAAGGCAGGATCTTCGGCAAAATGCTCGACACGAAGCTCAACCCCTACCTGTTCTCGCTTATTCTGAACGCCGGCTCGCTGATTATCGGCACGGCGATCACGAAAATATTCAAATAAAAGATTGGAGAAAATGAAAAATGAAAAAACTGGTTTCTTTTGCGATGGCGTGCCTGATTTTGTTCATGACGGGCATAGTGGCCTTTGCGGATCTCGGCAGTCCGATGTTTGACGAATGGTACGTTATTTGCGGCCCGAAGGGCTTCAGCTATGTCGACGTGCCGTATCACGACACTCCCGAAGGCACCGATCTGTCCGACTACATAAAACCGGGCGAAAAGCTTCTGGTGCACAGCTATAATTCATCGGACAAAAAATACCTTCTTTTGTTTGCAGAAGGAAACAACCATCCGACGAAGGGAATTGGATTTGTCTACGTTACGGAAAACGAGCTGAAAACTTACTTCAGCGGCACAGAGAAGCCGGTTTCCAAGGATTATTACGCAAATAAGCCGGACAAGGAAATCACCTGTGTAGTTACTTCAGACGACGGGCTGATGCTCAGACAGGGCCCCGGCACAGATTACAAAGCATATGCGACGATCCCTTATAACACAAAGCTGACATACAGGTATGTTGCCAAAATGGAAGATTACGATTGGGGATGTGTGACCTATAAGGGACAAGAAGGCTGGTGCTGCCTGAAATACACGCAGGACGTTGCGAAAACCACAGCCCCCTCCACCACCGCCGCAGAGGAAAAGACGACCAAAGAGGATCAGTCAACCGCCGAGACCACAACGGTCGACGAGATCACGACGATCCCCGAAGAGAACACGTCTGCTGTGCCCGAGGGCTTGACACGGGAAGCAACGGAAACCTCCGAAGACATTGCGCAGGAAGCTCCCTCGTTCTTCAGCCAGACCAAAAACGTGGTGATTGTCTGCTGCCTTGGAGCCATTGTGCTGGCGGCGACGGCGGTCGTTGTCCTCGTGACAATCAGACGCAGAAGATATTGACGAAAGCTGCCGACGGCTGTGCGCCGTACAGCGCGTTGATCGAGCCGGCATCTTTGCAAAAAAGGTGTCGGCTTTTGCCTTTGCTGCTACTATGAAATTTGCTTTGGAGTTATCTTTTGCAAATATTTCAATCAAACACGTCACAATGCATTGACAAAACGAAAATTTTCTGCTAAAATACCAGAGTGCAGTGCAAAGGCGCGGCGTAAACCGCCGGGTTGGATAAACAAGTAAATACGATATGCCCCCGTAGTTAAATGGATATAACAAGATCCTCCTAAGATTTAGTTATCAGTTCGATTCTGGTCGGGGGTGCCAAAAAAGGACGGTTTTCAGCCGTCCTTTTTACGTTAAATGGATATAAGGACCTCTCGATTTTGATGCCAAATCAAAGATTTGGACAAAATCGGAGAACCTTGTTGCTCGCAATGCTCACAATAAGAACCTGACCGCAAGCGGTCAGAACCTTGTTACTCACGTTGTTCGTAATAAGAACCTGCCTGCGGCAGAACCTTGTTGCTCACGTTGTTCGTAATAAGAACCTCTCGATTTTGATGCCAAATCAAAGATTTGGGCAAAATCGGAGAACCTTGTTGTTCGCAATGCTCACAATAACAAGATCCTCCTAAGATTTAGTTATCAGTTCGATTCTGGTCGGGGGTGCCAAAACGACCGGATTCCACTATGGCTTCCGGCCGTTTTTTGATGTTCATAATTTCAAAAACCCCGCACGGATCTCTCCATGCGGGGGTATGTATAGTTATGGTCTTTTCTGTTGCTTTATCGCAAAAAAACGGAAGTTGTCGGTCAACAAGCTGTAATGTCATCCGATATTGTCCAGCATTTTCAGGACGATTTTGCTTGAATTGTCCGCCGCGATATCCCCGAAGTTTTCATAGCTTTCGTGGGCGTTTCCGTCAGCCTTGTCGGAGAGCGCACGTATCACAACAAAAGGAGTTTTGTATTTGATGCAGACGACTGCCGCCGCCGCTCCTTCCATCTCGCAGGCATAGGCGTCATAGTCGCTGCGCAGCTTTTGCACGTATTGGCTGTTTGCGATAAACTGGTCGCCTGTGGCAACGGTTCCCTTGAAGACGTGATTTTCACCGAGGACTTCAACTGCGGCGTCGTAAGCGAGCTGTATAAGCTGAGGGTCGCCGTCGTAATACATTCCCGGCTCGTTCCCGAAGCCGGGATCGCCCGAACGCCATTCAAATCCGTCGTTTGAAAGAATACCGTAATCATGTTCGACAAGGCGGGTCGCGATGATCTCGTCGAGCACCTTAGCTTCATCCGCGACTCCGCCGGCAATGCCCGTGAATATAACCTTCGAGATCGGGTAGTTGCACAGCATTGTCGTAACGCCGGACGCCGCGCGTATCTTTCCGATACCGGCGCGCGTAATGACAACCGGCTGTCCGTGCAGGTTGCCGATGTGATATTCCACGTCTGCGAATGTATCAACACGGTCGATCTCAGCGTCTTTGAGCAAAAGGTCGATCTCATTATCCATGGCGGAAATGATCCCGATATATTTATTCGGCTCTTCAGCTTTCTGCGCACATCCGCAGACGAATGTTAAAAGCATTACGCATACAAAAAATAATACAGACAGTTTCTTCATCATTTGTGTACCTCTTTCATTTCCTTTGTGTAATCTAATTTTCCGTTTTTCATTGAAAGAAAAGCAGGGGACTTAATGACCCCTATGCTTTTCTTTTCGTTTTTGCTGTTTCAGGTCAAAAAGCCGCTGTTTTTCGGCTTCTTTCTGCTGTCGGCTTTGCTGTTTGCGCTCGGTTTTATTTTCCTCACGCTGAAGCTGTAACGCCTGCTGTGATTTTGTACCGATACCGATATTCTTCATTTGCTTTGCTGCGTTTCGCAGCCGACGTTTCGGATTGTCCGCCGTCTGCTTTTTTTCGACCGCAACAGCCGGACTGAACTTCAGTTCATCGTAGTGTCTGAGGATAAACGCCCATATTTCGCTGTCCTTCGGCTCTGCGCCGAAAGTGACTTTGCATACGGACAGTTTTCCTCTCTCCACCCGTTCGAATACGCCTATCCAGAACGGTTCTTCAAAGAATACGGTAAACTCCGTTTTGTCCATAGAAATCCCTCCCCTTTGCGTTTGGGACAAAGAACGGACAACCCGGAGGGGCAGGTTACTTACCTCGCCGAAGGCGAGACGGCCGGGCTACCTACCGGCTCTGGCATATTCGCTGAATACACGTTGCGTTTTTATCTTTGTCTTTTATATACGAAGTGCAATCGCACCGCATATCAAATATAATTGATTTTCCTAATCCGTTTCCGACGCCATGATGACAACAAAGCGGTCGAGAGATCTGTCGTAAACCGTAAGGCAAAGCGCGCCCCACCATTCGTGACCGTCGTCGAAATATTCCGACCAATCGGTCGTCCATCTGCAGACCTCAAGGCAGTCCGCACCTCCGGGGAACAGGGCGGCGTTGACGCGCTCGAAATCGCTGTCGGTGTAGGAGTTTTCGTGCGGAGGGCAGAGGAAAGCTTTCCTGTAATTCAGCCAATTGTCGGAGTTGACGGGGGCGAACAGGGCTTTGCCGCTGAGCTTCCTGCACGCCGCTTTTTTCGGCTCGTAAGCCCACTCCCTGCCGCCGTCGAAGAGGCTTCGGGCGGCGCACTCCAGGGCAAGGCGGTGGGAATCGACCCCGCGGTAGGGGAAAACGCCCGCTTCCTTTGCGCAGGGATCGTCGACGCCGACAAGGACGTAATCGCAGCCAACGTCCGGGTATTCCTCCAACAGGCGGCAAAATTCGTCGTCCGAGCGGCCGTTGCCGGTTTTTCGGCAGTGCTCCAGCGTGTCGCGGACGATGGCGTTGACCAGATCCTTCCGGCTTCCTGCCCCGGGCGGAGTACCGACCACGGTGTACCACGCTCCGGGATAATCCCAGACCTCCTGAAAATACGCCTCGACCGGGTATTTGTCGACGACCCGGTCGGCGCAGGGGTAGACAGCCCTGACCTTCGCCAGAGCTTCCTCGTGGATCCCCGCGCGAAATTCAGCGGCGTATTCAAGATCCTGTTGACTGTATTTCGGCATAACGACATCCTCCGCAAACCGCAGGCTACCTGTATTCGTATCTCATTATAACCCATCGGCACAGAAATTTCAATCCTTTGGCAAAAGCTTGCGGAGTTTCGCACATGATGTCTGCCTTCGGCACTTGAAGGGCAAACGTCGCATCATTGCAAAACGAATTGAAGCAACATCATTTCGGCGCACCCACCGAGCCGGCAGGCGAGACGCGGGTGTCCGGTGGACACCTCTGCCGCAGGCAGAAGCACCGACCGAGCCGGCAGGCGAGACAAATCTTGGCTCCCTTGTGTAAAGGGAGCTGTCAGCGATAGCTGACTGAGGGATTGTCAACATAATTAAAGTTTTGCTTAAACATTGAAACGTACAACCCTTCCGTCTGCCTTCGGCATCCACCTCCCCTTACACAGGGGAGGCAAGAAAACATAGCCGCCCACTTTGCGGCTGTATGCGCGGATATCATCCGCCAGCGAGTAACGCACAATTGTATTGCGTAACAGCAACTGATTTTCAGTGCCATGTCGGTGCGCTGCTGCCTTGCCTCCCTTGTGTAAAGGGAGGTGCTGAGCGAAAGCGAAGCGGAGGGATTGTCAAATAAAAAACCCGCGAAGTCAGTCAAAAAAGCGCCTGCGACGCAGGGCTTCGCTTTCGATTCCGCCATCGCCGTTGCCCGAAGGGCAATGTCGGCGGGCGTTATAAATCTTTTTATTTGATAGGAGACGAGCAGTTTCCTATTGAATAAAAAAACTTTCCGATTGCAACTATCGGCTTTTCACGGAGGAGATATTTATGGATAATAAAATATACCTTATCGGTTCGGCGCACCTTGACCCTGTCTGGCTCTGGAGGTGGCAGGAGGGTTGCGGAGAAGTCCTCCAGACCTTCCGCAGCGCTCTCGACAGGCTGAACGAATACGACGATTTGATCTTCACCTGTTCTTCCGCCGCTTATTACAAATGGGTGGAGGAGATCGAGCCGGAAATGTTTGAGGAGATCCGCCAAAGGGTCAGCGAAGGCCGCTGGGTCATTGTCAACGGATGGTGGGTGCAGCCCGATTGCAATATGCCCTCCGGAGAGTCTTTTGCAAGGCAAGCCCTCTATTCTCAGCTTTATTACAAGGAGAAGTTCGGAAAAATCTGCACAACGGGTTACAACGTGGATTCCTTCGGCCACAACGCAAACATCCCGCAGCTTCTGAAGCTCTCCGGCATGGATTCTTACGTTTTTATGCGCCCGATGATCAACGAGAACGCCGAAGTTCCCGATATTTTCATCTGGGAAGGCATCGATTCGACTCGGATCCCCGCGTTCAAGATCCCGCTGTCTTACACCGCTACCGGTTCAAAACAGATCGACATGGTCCTTGAAAAAGCCGAGGAGAACGTCAAAAAGCTCGATTTGGGCGTAATGCTGTTTTTCGGCGTGGGAAACCATGGCGGCGGCCCGACAAAGGGCGACATTGAATATATGAGATCGCTCAATGAAAGCGGCGAACACTGCGAGATGGTTTATTCATCTCCCGACGAATATTTCAAGCTTCTGAAAAACTCCGGCGTTGATCTTCCCGTGTGGAAGGATGACCTTCAGCATCACGCCAGCGGTTGTTACAGCGTTACTTCGCACATCAAGCAGCTCAACAGAAAGTGCGAAAACGCCCTTTTTGTCAGCGAATCGTTTTCAACTGTTGCCGGGCATATCGCCGGGATGAACAGGAAAACCGATCTTATTAAAGAAGCATGGCGCGACGTCTGCTTCAATCAGTTCCATGATATTCTCTGCGGATGTTCCATCATGGAAGCTTATGAGGACGCGCAAAACCTTGCCGGACACGCTCTGACGATCTGCGAAAACATTTCAAACGAAGCCTTCCAGAGGATCGCAAGGCGTGTTGACACCTGGCTCGACGGAGTCAGCGACCCGATCTGCGAGGTCCGTAACCAGGAACATTTTGAAAAATTTGAAAGACCTGTCGTGGTATTCAACCCACTGCCGTATCCCGTGAAAGTCCCCGTTACTACATATAATGCTTCAAGGTGGGTGAAAAATTCCGCAGGCGAATATGTCGCCTCCCAGAACGTCAGGGCTTCGCGCTCCAACGATTCGAGCGCCGACACCTGTTTCCTCGCCGATCTTCCCGCGCTCGGTTATGAAACCTTCTGGCTGAAATTTGACAAAAAGATGATTGTTCCCGACCGCCAGGGATACAGCGAAATGGTCGTCAGGGAGCTTGCTGACGCAGTCAGCATGGACAACGGCAGGATAAAGGTCGTCATCTCCAAGGAAAACGGCGGGATTGTCACTTTCTTCGTCGGAAAAGACCATTACGATTTTGGAAGCAAAGACCGCCCGATGGCTATTCCTACGCTCATCGACGACAGCGAGACCGACACCTGGGCGCACAACGTCTTTAAGTTCCAAAAAATCAAAGGTCAAATGGAGCTCGAAAGCCTGAAGATCGTTGAAGCGGGCTCGGTAAGAGGCGTAGTCAGGGCAAGATTCAAGTTCGGCGAAAGTCTTTTCGTCCAGGATTATATCCTTGCGATCGAGCAGGATGTTCTCCGCGTAAAATGTAAGGCCGTCTGGAAGGAGCCGCTGACGATGCTGAAAGTCAGCTTCCCCACAGAGGGCGAAAACCATAAAAACGTCTACGAGATCCCTTCCGGATTTATCCAAAGACCTGCGAACGGCGAAGAAGAGCCTGCACAGCGCTGGGGCGCAGTCAGCTACTTTAAAGACGGCGAGCCTTATACTCTTGCCGTACTCAACGACAGCAAATATTCATACGACTGTCAGGACAACGATTTCAGGCTGACGCTGCTCAGGAACGTGATTTTTGCCGACCATTATTCAGACAGAGCTTATGCGGAATTCGATTATACGGACGAGGGAGTCCATCGCTTTGAATATGCGATCCACTGCAGCGCCGGCGAGGCCGATACGGCGCTTTTGACGAAGGAAGCGGCGGCGTTCAATGTGCGCCCTGTCGCAGTTCCCATGAGCTACCACAAGGGAGTTCTGCCGCAGCGCAATTCATTCTTGGAAGTCAGCGCCCAAAACGTCGCCCTGTCTGCGCTGAAATTCTGCGAAGATGGAAGCGACGACGTAATAATCCGCCTTTATGAAACGGCGGGGAAGGATTCGGACGTCTCTGTTTCCTATGCTCCTGCGGATATTTCGTTTGATTTCCATATCGGAAAGAACGAGATCAAAACTTACCGCTGCAATTCGGGAGCGGTCGTAGAGACGGATTTCCTCGAAGGTTCGGAATAAAAGATTTCTCAATTGGAGGTTTTAAATATGCTTTTGGGGTTTGACATCGGCGGGACAAAATGTGCCGTTGTGACGGCGCAGGAAACCGATGGAAAAATTGACTTGAAAGATAAAAAGGCGATACCAACGGATCTCTCCGTTTCTCCCGAAACGATGATCGACAGGCTCTTAGAGCTTGCAGACAGCATGGTTGACAGGGGAGAGGTCACTGCGGTCGGTGTTTCGTGCGGCAGTCCGCTTGATTCAAAAAAAGGCGTCATCATGTCTCCTCCAAACCTTAAAGGTTGGGACGACGTTCATATCGTCGATATTTTGAAGGAGCATTACGGCGTCCCCGTGCATCTTCAGAACGACGCGAACGCCTGCGCTGTTGCCGAATGGAAATTCGGCGCAGGGAAAGGCGCTTCCAACATGATATTCCTGACCTTCGGCACAGGCTTCGGGGCAGGGCTGATCCTGAACGGCGCTCTCTACAGCGGAACAAACGACAATGCCGGCGAGGTCGGTCATATCCGCGCGGAAGACGACGGACCCGAAGGATACGGAAAAAGAGGATCGTATGAGGGATTCTGCAGCGGTGGCGGCATAGCTCAGCTCGGAAAAACTTTTGCCCAAAAAGCGCTGGAAGCGGGCGTAAAAGCTCAGTACGCCGACGGCGAAATATCGGCGAAAACCGTTGCCGACAGCGCCGACGCGGGCGATGCAACAGCCATAGATGTTTACAAAACCAGCGGGGAAAAACTCGGCAAATGTCTTGCGATGCTAATTGACCTGCTCAACCCGGAGAAGATCGTGATCGGCAGTATTTTTGCCAGGTCGAGGAATCTTCTGTGGGATTCAGCAAAAGCAGTGATCGAGCGCGAATGCCTCGCCACGTCGGCTGCCGTGTGCGAAGTCGTTCCGGCGCAGCTTGGGGAACATATCGGCGACTACGCCGCGATCGGCGTTGCACTGCTTAAAGATTAGTTTTGATAAATACACTGAAAGGCGAAATAGATATGAAAGAATTGATAAACCGTTATCCCGCGCTTGAAGCTTGCGCAGATGAGATCAACGAAGCAAAAGATCTGATAATAAACTCGTTTAAAGCCGGCGGAAAGCTCCTGCTTTGCGGCAACGGCGGCAGCTGCGCCGACTGCGAGCATATTGTCGGCGAGCTTATGAAAGGCTTTATGCTCAAAAGGCAGATGACCGACGAGCAGAAGCAAAAGATGAAGCAAAACAACGCAAACCTGGACGATGAAACGCTTTCAAAGCTTCAGCTTGCTTTGCCTGCCGTTTCGCTGCCGGGAGCGAGCGGCCTGAACTCGGCTTTCTGCAACGACGTCGACCCGACGCTGATCTATGCTCAGGGCGTTTTGGGTCTTGGCAGGGAGAATGACGTCCTGATGTGTATCAGCACCTCGGGCAATTCCGCAAACTGTGTTGCCGCGGCGCAGGTCGCAAAAGGCCTCGGACTGAAAGTCGTCGCACTGACAGGCATGACCGGCGGAAAGCTCAAAAACATTGCCGACGTTTGTGTTTGCGCTCCCGAGACCGAAACCTTTAAGGTGCAGGAATATCATCTGCCGATTTATCACTATATCTGCGCTTCGATCGAGGATAATTTCTTCGGAGACAAAGTGTAAAAAACTATTATCGGGTTATGGAGTATCGTCCGTCATTGCCCGAAAGACAATAAAGGTGATTTTATGAAAGCTATAAACTATATGAACTTTGTTCGTCAGTCAGAGCCGAGATCCAGCGATTGGCAGGAGGCTGAAAAGAGGCTGTTTGATACAACTGCCCGCCAGCTTGAAATCGCAAAAAAATACGATATTCCCTGCACATTTCTCCTTGAATACGACGCGCTGATCGATGAGAAATATATTGAACTGTTTAAAAACAACTCTTATGAAAAGACAGAGATCGGTCTTTGGTACGAGCTTCCCAGACAGCTTCTGGACGCCGTAGGGCTCCCCTGGAGGGGCAAGGAAGGCTGGAACTGGGATTGGCACATCATCCCCGGTTTTTCAATGGCATACACTCGGCAGGAGCGAAAAATTCTTGCCGACGCCGCGATGGAAAAATTCAAAGAAGTTTTCGGCTCTTATCCCAAGAGCGTTGCGAGCTGGCTGATCGACTCATATACGATCGACTACATGAGCGAAAAATACGACGTCGATTATTTTGCGATCTGCCGCGATCAGATCAATACGGACGCATATACTCTCGTCGGCGGCTATTTCAACGGTGGATATTATCCGTCCAAGAAAAACATGT
>JAFTCG010000077.1 GCA_017454815.1 Clostridia bacterium | reverse complement strand
TTATTTTTTATTTTTTTACAAGTTTGAGTATTTCAGCGGATGAAAAATGATATTTCTTTTCGCAGAAATTACAGCATACCTCCGTCGTCTCGTCCTGCGCCATTTCCTCGAGCGCTTCCCTGCCGGAGCTGATCAGGGCCTTCTCAACGCGCTGCTTCGTGCAGTTGCATTTATATTCAACTTCCGCCTCGTCCAGAACGTCAAGCTCGAATTCTTTCAGCACTTTCCTGAGTATTTCCTCCGGGGAAAGCCCGTCGGTCATCATCTTTGTGACGGCGGGAATGTCCGCGATACTTCTCTCAACTTTTTCGATCGTATCCTCCATCGCTCCGGGGAGCAACTGGATGATAAATCCGCCGGCAACGATCACGTCCTTGCTTTCGGGATCGACAAGCACACCGAGAGCGCAAACGCTCGGAGTCTGCTCGCTGGCGGCGTAGTAGGCGGTAATATCCTCGGCGATCTCGCCGGTGACAATCGGCGTCTGACCGACGTAGGGCTCTTTTAGCCCCAGATCCTTGATAACCGTCAGAAAACCGTCCGTTCCGACCGCGCCCGCTACGTCGAGCTTGCCTTTTTTGTTCAGCGGCAGTTCAACGTTGGCGTCGCCGATATATCCCCTGACGTTGCCCGTGCTGTCGGAGACGGCGATCACCGTGCCCGCGGGGCCGTTGCCCTTGAGCCTTAGCGTTACGGAATCGTCCTTGCCCTTGAGCATGGCGCCCATCATCGAAGCCGCGCTGAGAAGTCTGCCGAGGGCGGCTGAAGTTACCTTTGAAGTTTTGTGTATCTCGTGCGCACGTCTTACAATATCAGTTGAATCGACCGCGATCGCCACAAGATCACCCTCGTGAGAGATACATCTTACCAATTTACCCATTTGTTTTCCTCGCAATAAAAACTGTTCTTTCGCTGTCGCCCGTCGGCTTCTCAAACGAGAGGTTGTCAAAATGCCCGACAAGCTCAAATCCGCTTTGCTCCAGCAGATCCTTCACCGTTTCGTCGTCGTAATAAAACTCCGAAAAGCTCTCGAAATATCTTCTGTACACGTCGCCCTGTTTTTCAAAAAAATCGAGCTCGATGTCGACGCTTGAATCGTCCGGATTATAGAAATTCTGCCACACGCAGTAGACGTCGTCGAGGTCGTAGACAAAAGTGTTGTCCGAGAGGATCTCCCTGTGCTTATAAAGCGTGTTCAAATCAAAAATGAATATCCCGCCTTCGACAGTAAACAGCGAGATCTTTTTGAACGCTTCAAGCAGTTTCCCTTCGCTTTCAATATGGTTGAAGCTGTCGAGCGCGCAAACGCACGCGTCGATAGTGCCGTACAGATCAAGCTGCGTCAGATCCTGGCAGAGATACAAAACCCTGTCGTCCGACTTATTCTTGGCAACGTCGAGCATCCCGATGCTCTGATCAACGCCGATCATGTCGTATCCAAGCTTCGCAAGCCTGACGGTCATGCTGCCCGTTCCGCAAGCGGCGTCAAGGACTATCTTCGCGTCGGGACAGTATTCTTTGATTATCCTGTCAACGTACAGGGCATATTCGTCGTACCTGACGTCGCCGGTCAGCTCGTCATAAAACGATGCAAAAAAATCGTAGCTCATTTCTGATCTTTTTGTTCGTTAAGGCGTTCAAAAACGACCTTGTAGCCGTTTTCGCCGTAGTTGAGAGAACGGTTTACCCTGCTGATCGTCGCCGTACTCGCCCTTGTCTCCTTGACGATGCTGCTGTATACGGCTTTGTCGCTGAGCATTTTCGCAACGACAAGTCGCTGGGAGATGGACTTCAGCTCTGTTATCGTGCAAAGGTCAAAGAAAAAATCCCTGCACTCCTCTTTTGACTTAAGAGTCAGAATTGCGTCAAACAAAAAATCCACGTTTGAATCATTAATACTGTTCTGCATGATTTTCGTCACGCCCGAAGGCGTTTCTCCTTTTCGTTATGTATAGATATATTTTACCACTCTAAATTGCGAAAGTAAAGAGTTTTTTCAAAAAAGCCCTTTCATTTTGTAAAAAGATTTTTTATTGATTCTACAGTGCGTTTTATGAGTTTTACGATCCTCACGATGAGGCTGACAGGTCTTTTCGACTGACCGCTTTCGACGGACGATCCGAACTCAATTTCGTCAATATCGAGCGACGATCCTTCGACCTTTGAGCTGAAATCAAACCTGACGTCATGTACTGCCGACAGTTCCGAATTGTCGTATTTTAAGAGTTTTACTCCGCTGCGATACAGATTTGTAAGATCGTATTCCACAGTGTGCCACTTGCCGTCGGCGGGGATCACCGCGCTCTTAAAGGCAGTGCCGTTAACGCTCGGTGTAAACCAGACTTTATTTCCCGTGCCGAGCTTTAAACTTTCGATAGTCACCGGATGACTGCCCGTGTTCCTGACTTGCAGCCTCAGAGCCTTGTAACCGTTCCAGTTATAGTTTGCGTTTTCATAAGAATATAAGTCGTTTCTGAATCTTTTGTAAAGCGAAAAAGTCTTTGATCCTGACACAAGGCACATTCCGACCTGTCCGTCAAATGCGCTGTCGGGAGCTATTGTATATTCGCATTCGCGTGCGTCCCATATCGGCAAAAAGTCAAAGCCGGGATTCCACATTTCGCCTTGCTCCATATCCATGTACGGGCTGTCCCAATAAAAGTGATCGGACAGTTTTATATCGGTTGCAAACGGAGAGACAGGCATCACACGCTCGCCGTCTTTTGTTGCATAAAGGTTTGCTCTGAGGTTGACGGTGGACAAGGCATACGTTGCGGCAACGGGTTTTTTGACCTGATCGCTCGAAATCCTTACGGTGTCTTTTGATACTATCTCGGCATCGGCTTTGTAATAAACTCCGTCTTCGCCGCAAACGGTAAAATCATAGAGCTTGTCGCCTTTCACGGCAAGTCCGTCACCGACGTTTGAAAGTGTGACAAGGACGTTTGAACCGTCAATTTCAAAGCTTTTGATATACGGGGCGGAAAATATATCGCCGTTTCCGTAAACAAGCGCTTCGCCGACAAGGGCCATTCTTTCGCCGACAAGGACTTTGCTGTTGGGATGTATCGGTTGATTGTCGGGGTTATAGGACGGGAAAATATCGTAATTCGTAACGACGGCTCTGCTTTCGGGTTTCAAGGTTTGCATTGAAGCAAACTCATCGTTGAAAACGTTGACAGGCGTGGCGTACGGCCCGTATATTGCAAGATCGCTCAAAACTATCGGCAGATCGCCGTCATAAGAAAAAGTTCTGCTCATCTCGTCTTGCAAAATATTGAACATATGCGTATATTCGCCTCTTGAAAGAACAGAGTAACCTATATCGTCGTCGGATTCGCCCTGATACCAAAGCATACCCGAAAGTCTGAAAGAGCGAATGGGATAAATCTGTTCGTTATAGCTTGAGGACATATTTGTTGCTTTGATCTCCAAACGCTGTTGCTCGGTTGCGTTGAGATATTGTTCCACAGTGAAATACTGATGACGTCTTTTAAGCACCTCGAGCATTTGCGGATCGCTCTCGATGGTCTGTCTTGAGATCCAGGAAGAAATCACCGAGCCGCCTCTGTTTGCGTGGATGATCCCGACGGGCATACCGATCTCTTTTTCAAGCTTCTGCGCGAAAAAATATCCGACTGCGCTGACGCTTTCTATCTCGGGGTCATCGGCTTTTATCCATTTGCTTTCAGTCGGGGTTTCGTCAAGTTCATAAAGCGTATAGGTGTTTTCATCTTCCGACCAGGGCAATCTACCGACCATTAAAGCGCGTATCCAAGGGCTTGCGTAGCCGTTTTGACGGACTTCTTCGACGGTCAATTCATCACGAAGAGCATATTCCATATTGCTCTGGCCGGAAGCAAGCCACAGTTCCCCGAACACAACGCCCGTAAGCGTTGCGAAAACGGTATTGTTCTCGCTCAGAACGACGCTGTATTCCCTGAAGCCGCCTGACGGGGCTTTGAAAGAGACTTCAAAAACTCCGCTGTCCGGCGTGAGCGTTTCGCCGCTCGTTACAAGCGTGCCGTTTTCATCAAAAAGCTCGGCTTTCACCGTACTTCCAGCGTTCGCTTTTCCTGCAAGGACGGCGTCCTCGTTTTGCTTAAAAAGCATATCGTCGCCGTAAACGTTGTAAAGACGCGCAGCGGATTTTTCCGCCGCAAATGATACGGCGCCTGTCATCAACACAAGCGGCATACATAAAATCAGCGATATGATCCTTTTTATCTTCATAGCCTTTCACCTCTATTAAAAAATTATATACCATACCTTCGCCTTAGTCAACGCAAAGTTTTTCAGTCGCGGCGCAAAAAAAGGCATTCCAAAAAAGAATACCTTTGTGAAAACGGATCATTTGAAATACATATAAAGCTGGCATTTTATCATGCCGTTGTAGATTTTTCTGCGCTTGTCCGCCTTTTTGCCAAAGAGCTTTTCAAAGTCCTCGTCGGGGCTGATGATGTAGTAGCTCCAGCCTCTTTCGGGAGTGAATTTTTTACCCATTATCCTGTAGATATCTCTCGCCTGTTCGACGTCGAGAAGTCTTTCGCCGTAGGGTGGATTGACTATGACCGTTCCCCTTTCCGTCCTTTTTTCAAAGTCGCGCAGATCTCTTTTTTCAAAGACTATCCTGTTTTCAACGCCTGCCGCCTTTGCGTTGACTTTTGCGGTTTCAAGAGCCTTTTCGTCGATGTCGGAAGCGTAGCAGACGAAATCACAATCCTTTTTTTCGAGCAATCTCGCCCTTTCGCGTTCATCGGAAAAGACTTTTTCATCGAAAATATCCCACTTCTCGCAGGAAAATCCGCGATTTATGCCGGAAGCTATATTGCACGCCTTCATGGCGCCTTCTATTGCTATAGTGCCGCTGCCGCACATGGGGTCGTACAGCGTATGAAAATCGCGCAGCCTTGCGATATTGCAAAAAGCGGCGGCAATCGTCTCCTTGATGGGGGCGTCGTTTGCAACGGGGCGGTAACCTCTCTTGTGAAGCCCCGCGCCGGAAGTGTCGAGCAGAAGGCTCACCTTGTCCTTCATGACGGAAAACTGGATCTGATGGATGGGGCCGCTCTCGTCAAACCACTGCGTTTTGTGATTCTGTTTCAGCCTTTCGACAACAGCTTTTTTGATGATCGACTGACAGTCGCGCACGCTGAAAAGCTTGGAGTTGATCGAATAGCCTTTGACGGGGAAAGCGTCGGTTTCGCCGATGAATTTCTCCCATTCAAGCTTTTTTGTACCCTCAAAAAGCTCCTCAAAGCTTGTTGCAAAAAACTCGCCGACGAGGATCTGAACTCGCTCGGCGCTTCTCAGGCAGATGTTTGCGCGCGCAACAGCGCTCTCGTCGCCCGAAAACAGCACCCTCGCGTTTTCGCACGTCACGTCCTCTACGCCCATCATCTTCAATTCGTCTGCAATAATGCTCTCCAGCCCGATAAGGCACGGCACGACACATTTGAAATCCATGTTGCTGCC
Organism: Clostridia bacterium; assembly: GCA_017454815.1. Taxonomy (GTDB): domain Bacteria; phylum Bacillota; class Clostridia; order Oscillospirales; family Acutalibacteraceae; genus SIG575. The sequence continues at coordinate 3,174 of JAFTCG010000077.1, read as the reverse complement.
CTTTCACAAACAGGCGAGAGTCAACGAAGGTCAACTCTCGCCGCGTTTATTTTAAAATATTCGAACAATTATTCGTTATTGATTATTTATTATTTATCAGCTTATTCTTCCTCTTCAGAGCCGGGCTCCATCAGTCCGTATCCGCCGCCTTTTCTGCGGTAGACTATATTCATCTCGTCCGTCTCGGAATTGATAAACCAGTAGAAAGCGTGGCCGAGCATATTCATCTGGAGAATAGCTTCCTCAACGTTTTCGGGTTTGAGGAAAACGGATTTCGTCCTGACAACGTCAAATTCTTTTTCCTCGGCTTCTTCAATATCCTCAATGAACGGAAGTTCCTCAAAGCTTCTCTTCGTTTTCTTTTCGACTTTTGTCCTATATCTTCTGATCCTTCTCACAAGAGCGTCAAAGCAAAGGTCGAAGGCTTCGTCAAGCGCAGGAGCGCTCTGCTCGCATCTGAAGATGATACCGTTGCCGACGAGCGTGATCTCAACGATCATCTCGTCCTTTTCAACAGTGGCGGTGACTTTCGCCGAAGCTTCATCGCTGAAGAATTTTTCAAGCTTTGCGAGCTTTTTTTCAACCCTCTGCTTGAAAGAATCTCTGGGAGTACATTTTCTTCCGACTATTGTAATGTTCATAATAACAACTCCTTGATGTGTATTGAACTATAAGTTCATCTACATTTTACCATAATTTTCACAAAATTTAAAGAGTTTTTTTAAAAAATAATGTAAATTTTTTTCAAAAATATATTGTTCTTTTAGATGTAAATCCTGCAGATGACCTTTTGGGCGCCTCTGAATATTCGACACGTTCATATTGCGATGGGATTTTTTCGTCAGATGAAACAAAAAGCGGAGTTAATACTTTGTGTATTGACGAGCATTTTTGTAAAATATGGCGGAAAAAGAACAAGCAAGATGAATGTACGAGAATTTTAGAGGTGACCTTTAAATAACCAGCCCGCCGTCAACGCTGAGCGTCTGGCCTGTGATGAAAGAGGAAGAATCTTCGGTGAAGAAAAGTATCGCTTTTGCAACGTCCGAGGGCGTTCCGATCCTGCCGAGGGGAGTTTCATTCTTCATCTGCTCAAACACGTCCTCGCCGTAGCAGGCGTTCATCTTCGTGTCGATCATCCCGGGAGCAACGCAGTTGACTCTGACATTCGAGGGCGCAACTTCCTTGGCGAGAGCTTTCGTGAAGCCGATGACCGCCGCTTTTGAGGCAGAATAGTGCACCTCGCACGAAGCGCCGACAATGCCCCACATGGAGGATACGTTGATTATCGAGCCGCTTTTTTGGTTTATCATGGTTTTGAGCGCGCTTTGGGCGCAGTTCATAGCTCCCCTGACGTTTGTGTCGAAAACAAGATCATATTCCTCATCAGTGACGTCTGTAAATAGCTTTTGCAGGCTGACTCCGGCACAGTTGACGAGCACGTCGATCCCGCCGAAAACGTCGATCGCGCATCTGACAAGGTCGTCCGTCTGTTTTTTGTCCCTGACGTCACAGCGCACGGCGACGGCTTTACCTCCGAAGGATTCGATGGTTTTGAAGGTTTCGACAGCCTCTTTTTCGCCGTTGTTGTACGCCATCACAACGCTGAAGCCGTTTTGGGAGAGCAGCCTCGACGTCTCGGCTCCGATACCGCCGGACGCTCCCGTTATGATCGCGGTTTTCATCATGATCCGAGCGCAGAGGCGATCGTTTCGAGATCGATCTGCTGATATCCCGACGGCACCTGGTAATAGCTGTCCAGGATTCCCGGAACGAGCGTGTCGATATTGACGACCGTTGTCTCGCCGCTGTCGCCGTCGATGAGCTCCATGCGGACAAATTTCTGGTCGTTCTTCTGGAAGAAGTACCTGTAGGTCAGGTTGTCTTCCTTGTATTCTTCGCAGATGCAGTCGACGTTGTTGTATTTTGTCTCCGTTGTGCAGACGTATTTTGCGTTGGAGGAGGAGATGCTTTCCGTCATCTCTTTCATCATGTCGCCCATTTCGCCGTCTTCATCGGTGTAGTCGCTGACGCTGTAGCTCTTGATTGAGGGCATGACAAGGTACATTTTTCCGTCCTTGACGATACATTTCAATTTAATTACTCCAAGGCTCGTTTCCATGTAGAACCTGTTGTTCGGGGTGTCGTAGGCGAGAACCGCAGGCATGGCGACGTTGCCCGTGCCTTCGAGGTTGCCGGTGAAGGTCATTTTCATGGTGAACACGCCGCTCTTGAGAATGGAGAGGACTTTCGTTTCAAAAAGCCTTTCGCTCGTCTTCGTTGCTTCTCCGACGGAAACAGTCGTCTCGGCTTCAACGCTCGTATAGCTCTCCATGTCGTCGATGCTGGCTGTGGTGTTCGCGACCTCCTGCTTGGAAGTTACGACTTTTCCGTTTGCGTCGGTCACGGTAACGTCGCGCAACATGTGAAGAACAGTAACATATTCGCCGTTTTCGTCAATTGTTTTCTTTCCGTCCTTGTCTGTGACGTACTCAACGGAGACGTTTTCATCGTCGATGACCGTCGTTTCGATGTTGCCGTCCTTATCCGTAACATATTCGCCGTTGGCGTCGGTCACATACTCGGTATACTGTGCCTTGTTCTTCCCGCAGGAAGTCAGCACGGCAAGCGCCGTAAAAACTGCCGTAAGAATGATTATCGCTTTTTTCATAGTATCACCTTTTCCGATTATTGTTGTTATATTATAGAGTACACGAAAACCGAAAAAAATTCAAGAGATATATTTGATTTTCTCAAGAAGTATGAATGATTTTCGTCTGACAAATTCATTTTCGCACATAATTTGAAAAAATTTTTTAAATAAGTATTGCAAAAGTTTAAACTTTCGGTTATAATACCTTTGTTGCGTTGGGATGGCTCAGTTGGGCGAAACGGTGTGCCGCTGCCGGTGGCAGATTAAGGCACAGCGTTGAGGTGAAAAAACAACGAGCAATGCGAAGCGCCCCAAGCGAGCAGTGCGACTATGTTTTTGAGGGAAGAGCAGCGCAACCTTGCGAATGCGCAAGTCGTAGCTTGCGGTAATTCAAAAATTGAAAATTTAATAATATGCTACTGTGGCTCAGTTGGGCGAAACGGTGTGCCGCTGCCGGTGGCAGATTAAGGCACAGCGTTGAGGTGAAAAAACAACGAGCAATGCGAAGCGCCCCAAGCGAG